>JAJRYW010000328.1 GCA_024275555.1 Calditrichota bacterium
CCATCACCAAAGAAATTCTGGAGATTGTCGGCGGAGCGGAAGCACTGAAAAATAATTAGCCAGAGAAACAAAGCGGTTCCCGTTCTTGAGCAAACACAAAACTTAAGGAACACCGAACTATGAATAAAGGAGTGATCAGACAAGTCATTGGGCCGGTTGTCGACGTGCAATTTCAGGAAGGCAAACTTCCCGCAATTTATACCGCCCTCAATTACACCTGGGAAGACGGCGCTGTGCTGGTGTTGGAAGTTCAACAACACCTGGGCGAAAATATGGTTCGTACCGTAGCCATGGATAGCACCGACGGCCTGGTGCGTGGAATGGAAGTGAACGACACCGGCCAGCCGATTGCCGTACCGGTAGGAAAAGGCGCGTTGGGACGTTTGATCAACGTCATCGGCGATCCGATTGACGAGCTTGGCCCGATTGAAACCGATGAAAAGTGGCCTATCCATCGCTCGGCCCCCAGGTTTGAAGACCTGAGCACCGAGACCGAGATTCTGGAAACCGGCATCAAGGTGATCGACTTGCTGGAGCCCTACTCCAAGGGCGGCAAAACCGGTCTGTTCGGCGGCGCCGGGGTCGGCAAAACCGTTTTGATTATGGAGCTGATCCGTAACATTGCCACCGAGCACGGCGGCTACTCTGTGTTTGCCGGGGTGGGAGAACGCACCCGGGAAGGGAACGACTTGTGGGTGGAGATGAAGGAAAGCGGCGTACTGGATAAAACCGCCCTGGTCTTTGGCCAGATGAACGAACCTCCCGGCGCCCGTCAGCGGGTGGGCTTAACCGGGCTAACCATCGCGGAATATTTCCGGGATGTGGGCGGGCAGGATGTACTGCTCTTTATCGACAACATCTTCCGTTTTACCCAGGCCGGCTCGGAAGTGTCGGCCCTGTTAGGGCGGATGCCCTCCGCGGTGGGATACCAGCCGACCCTGGCCACCGAGATGGGAGAACTGCAAGAACGAATTACCTCCACCAAGAAAGGCTCCATTACTTCGGTGCAGGCCATCTACGTGCCGGCGGACGACTTGACCGACCCGGCCCCGGCTACCGCCTTTGCCCACCTGGATGCCACCACGGTGCTCTCCCGGCAAATTGCCGAGCTGGGTATTTATCCGGCAGTGGACCCGCTGGATTCCACCTCGCGGATATTGGACCCGATTATTATCGGGCAAGAACACTATTCGGTCGCCAAAGCGGTGCAGGAAATTTTGCAGAAGTACAAAGACTTGCAGGATATCATCGCCATCCTGGGGATGGATGAATTGTCCGATGAAGATAAAATTGTTGTACAGCGGGCCAGAAAGATTCAGCGTTTCCTTTCCCAGCCCTTCTTTGTGGCGGAAGCTTTTACCGGAAGCCCGGGCCGTTACGTATCCTTGCAGGAATCGATCCGCGGCTTTAAAGGAATTATCGACGGCGACTATGACGACCTGCCCGAACAGGCCTTCTACATGGTCGGAACCATCGATGAGGTGATAGAAAAAGCCAAGAAAATGCAAGAGTAAGCAAGCGGCGCACCGTTGCCTCATAAGCGAAAAATTAAACGAAAATAACTAAAGTTCACCACCGGACAAACGATTATAGCTTTATTATTATGGCGGAAAAATACTTAGACATCGAACTGGCAACTCCCAACAGTAAAAAGGGCATCGAGCATGCCAAAAGCTGCTCTGCCCCGGGGGTATTAGGTAAGTTTCAAATCCTGCCAGATCATACGGCATTCATGAGTGAATTGTCGATCGGTGAAGTAAAGGTGGAAACACCGGACAGCACCCATTTCTTTGCGGTGAGCGGTGGTTTCCTGGAAGTAGTAGATAACCGGGTGTTATTGTTGTTGGATACTGCTGAGGCTGCCGAAGAGATCGATGTGGAACGTGCCAGAAACGCCAGGGATAGAGCTGTTAATCGTTTAGACAGTCAACAAGAAAACGTTGATAGAGCACGAGCCGAAGCCGCCCTTGCACGGGCGCTGAATCGTCTTAAAGTAGCCCAAAGAGTATCCACGACTGTATAAAAAGAGCATTTGCCTAAATTACTCTTTTATTCATACAATAGTGGAATATTCTCATGAGGCGCATTATACTTTTTACGGCTCTGCTAACTCTTTTTTGCTCCACTATTCAGGCGACCCCTCAACAGTCTCGTAAAAGTCCTGCAGAACTTCAGCGGCTGATCCAGTATACCACGGAACTGGAATTTCAGGCTGTGCTGACCGAATATGTCTACGATCAGTACCTGCAATACGGCGAGGGGAAGATTGCTGAAGAGAAGTATCTCATTAGCCTGATGGAGTTAGTAAACCGAGAGGTTTCCCGGCGATTAACCAACCCCAAGGAAGCCCGCCACAAATATTTCCAAAGCCTGAACACGATGTTGAAGGAAAGCCAGAACCTGGAGAATCGACTCCGGGCTGCCGGCATCCGTGATTTAGACGCCTTCATCGACGACCTCCAGGAGCGTATCAAGTTCACGATTGACCGGGAAGAAATCGACTTCCGGAAAAAGAAAGTGTTCGAAGACGCCCTGCAAATGCTCTATATCTCGGAAGAGATGATCCGCATGGATCGCGACGGAGGCGTAGGCGACATCAGCCGGCAAATCCGGAAAACCAAGGCGGAGATCCTGAGCGCTTTTGGAGAAGTCTCGGGAGACGG
The DNA here is from genome assembly GCA_024275555.1 of Calditrichota bacterium. Classification (GTDB taxonomy): domain Bacteria; phylum Calditrichota; class Calditrichia; order RBG-13-44-9; family J075; genus JAJRYW01. Next base: position 2,664 of record JAJRYW010000328.1, read on the forward strand.
GGAGATACTGACCGGTTCTCCTCCCACCATTTACGACCTGTTTGTGGAATGGAAACGCAACGACCAGATCACCTACCAGCTTCGCCTGGCCGATGTAATGCTGGCCCGACGCAATTTGTTCAAATCCGCCGGGATTGACCAGATTCTGCAAATGTTCAACGATGAACTGAATTTAGCCTACAGTCAATTCAACCTCGGCGATTATGAATTGGCCGAGACCCTGCTGGCCGATCTGTTGGAGAGTTATCCCAGGTGGGGTGTGCAAAACCTGGATGATGTGGCGTATTATTACGCCGAATGCGCCTTTGCCCAGGGCCAATTGCTGCATGCCCGGGATCGCTACCGGAGCTTGATTGACCAGTACCCCGGCACCGGTTTTCTCACCCCGGTCTACAGCCGCCTGACCCAAATCAACTATGCGCTGGAAGATTATCGGCAAACCATTGAATATGCCAACCTTTACCGGAATGTGGCCCCCAGCGGAAGCGAAGATTATTACGATGTTGCTTTTTTCCAGGCCATGGCTTTTTATCGCCTCAATGATTACAGCAGCGCCGTAGAAACCTTGTCGAATATTCCCGCGGATAACCCCTACTACCACCTGGCCCAGTATTTTATCGGCAACGCCTATGCGGACAGCCAGTTGCTCGATGAAGCGGCCCAGGCTTACGCCGGATTGGTGCAAAGCAAAGCTACGCCGCCCTATCTTCATGCCCGGGCGCTCTACAAATTGGGCATATTGGAGTACGAGCGCCGTAATTACGCCCGGGCCGTCGCTTATCTGGAATTGATTCAGCCGGGATTCAATATGTACGACCGGGTCTTAAATGCCCTGGCCTGGGCCTATTTTGAGCAAGAACGCAGCAAGGAAGCCGGGGAGACCCAAAACTTTGCCATGGCCGCCTATTATGCTCAAAAGCTGCTTGATGAGTTTTACGCTTCTCCGTACAAGATGGAGGCCTCCAGTCTGCTGGCCTATATCCATCAATTAGTCGGGGAGCCGGTCGAGGCCATCGGTCTCTATCGCAACGTCTACCAGACCAAGGTAAAGCGCACCGAAATTGAGAACTATCTCGATGAGCGGCGGCGTCTGGAGAATTTGTATTGGGAAGCCTTGTCGGCCAGAAATAAAGCTTTGCAGGCCAATAATTCCCAGGCGTATGTGAAAGCCGATGCGTTGATCTCCAGGCTGGACGGCGAGATTGCCCGGTTGGATTTATCGGAAGCAAGCCCGGCCGGCCTGGCCCTGCAAAATGAAGCGGCATCGGTTATTCGACAAATCCGCGAGCTGAACCGGCTCCGGCTGCTGGCGGAAGAACGGGGAAATAAACTCGCGGTGAAACGGATTGACAGCTTGCAAACCCGCCTGGGTATTGCCCTGGAGTCCTTCCCCGCCGAGGTGCTGGAAGAAGCCGAATATACCAATCTGTTCGATGACTATCCGGTCAGCAAATACATTGCCGAAGAAGAGGATATGCGACAGCAGATGTTTAATAAGCGCGAAGAAATCCGGCTGGATATTCAGGAACTCGACCGCCTGTTGGTGCGGGTGGATGATCAGATCAGCATGGCCAAGGTGAACCAGAAATTTAGCCTGGTCAACCAACTGGAGCGGAAAAAATTAAGACTTCAGCAAATCAGGAAACGATACGATAATCTACTTTCCGCAGTGTACCAGGAAGGGGAGGACAGCCCGACCTATCCCGAGTTCAACAAATGGGCGGATTTAGGCGCATTCGGGATTATCAATGTCTATTTCGATCAAAAGCAGCAAATGCAGAACCAACTTGTTAAAGTTGCCGATGTTCTTGGTCGAGTTAATAATCAACTTAATCGCAGAAAACAGGTAATCGAAGATAAAATCAAGAAGATTGAAGCCGAAGTTCGCTTTATGACCATGAAAGCGCGTATGGAGGAGAGAGCCCGTCTGCGCGCCGAGCGGGACCGCGCCTTCCGTGAAAGCTATTTTGATACCCGAGAGTCTGAGGCTCCCGAACCAGAAAAATAAACCGGATAAAAAAAGCGAAAGCACCTATGAGAGCTTTTCCGTTCTACTTACGCTATGTTTTGGGGACGATGCTGTTGGCATCGCTTTGTGTTGTTCTGCCGGCCCGGGCCCAGAAGAATCTGCTAAGTGATTCTTCCCTGACTGCTTTTTCGGTGGAAGACCTGGTGAAAATACGCAAGGTCTTATCCGCCGAACGGGAACGACTGATCCGGCGGCAGGAGAAGATTCGCGACCGGGGAGTGGAAGTTACCGAAGAATTCCTCGATCAAACCCGGGAAGAGAACTCCAACCAGGACAAAATCCTGATCCGGGTAGCCGAATATTATATCGAGGAAGCAGAGCTCGATTTCGAACGTCGTTTTGAAGAGTATGAACGGCAGTATGACCTCTTTGAACGTCAACTGGAAGCTTTTCAGCGCGGCGAGCTGAAGGTGGAACCCCGCGAGCCGGAACAGCCCCAGCGCAATTACCAGCAAGCCATATCGATTTATGACTTGATCATCGCCAATTTCCCGGAATCCGACTTAGTCGATGACGCCTATTACAATAAAGCCTTTTTGCTGAGTGAAATGGAGGAGGAAACCGCGGCGCGGCAAATCTTTCAGAAAATCATCGATGAATATCCGGAAAGCCAATACGCCCCGGAAGCCTACATGATGATGGCCGAAAGCTTCTTCTTTCCCTCGATCACGGACAACAAGCAAGAAACGATCTTAAAACTGAATAAAGCCATCCAGCTCTATAAAAATGTGCTCCAGTACAAGGATTCTCCCCGCTATGATGAGGCCCTTTATAAATTGGGCTGGAGCTACTATCGCTTAGCCGGTGAGAACCCGGATTATTACACCGACGCCATCGTCTACTTTTTAGCGGTTGTGAAGGACATCGAGCGGCTGCAGGGGCTGGACGGGACCGGCCGGTTAGTGCGCACCGATGTAAAACCGGAGGCGCTGCAATTTATCGCCGCCTCGTTCATCGATCCTTCCTATAAAAAAAGCGGCGTCCCGGCACTCCGGGGATTTCTGGAACGGTTGGATATCCCTTCCTATGGGATAGATATTCTGGAAAACATGGGCGACCGCTACGGCAAAATCACCCAATGGGAAGACGCCATCAACGCCTACTCTACCTTGCTTTCCATGTATCCCGATTATCGCTTTGCCCCGCGGGTGCAGAAGAAAATCGCCGACGCCTATATCGCCGATGAAAAGTATGCGCAGGCGTTTGCCGAACGCGCCAAACTGTTCGAAAACTATAATCCCCGTTCGGAGTGGTACGCCGTTGTAGAACAAAGCAATTTTGACGACCGGATTACCGCCCTGGATGAAGCCTACCGGATTACGGAAGAAGCGTTCCGCACCAACATTACTTATCTGTATAAAGTAGCCCAGGAAAAAGAAGCGGATAATCTGCCGGTTACCGAAGAATACCAAGAGTTTGCCCAGCTATGCCGCCAGTACCTGGATAACTACCCCACCGATCCCAACGCCTACGAAATCAACTGGGCGATGGCCTATGTGCTGGACACCCGGCTCAGCCGTTTCGGCGAAGCGTTTAGTGAATACATCAAAGTGAGCAATGATTATCTGGAAAGCGGGCACCAGTTTGACGCCGCGGTGAACGCCATCAACGCCGCGGATACGCTGGTCAAATTGTCCCGCGCCATGGAAGACCCCACCTTGTTGGGAGGGGACAACCTGGCGGCGCGACAGGCCCGGGATCTCTCCCCGGAAGAAAAAATGTTAGCAGAAGCGTACGACAACTTTATAAAACTGTTTCCGGAAAGTTCCCAAACGCCGTCTGTGCTGGCCGCGGCCGGGGCGCTTTACTACAACCATCGTAAGTACGACCTGGCGAAGAAATATTACAAAACAATGGTGACCAAATTCCCCAAAGCGCAGCAGAAGAGCGTCGGGTTAGTCTCGTTGATGAACAGCTATTTCTTCCTGGGCCAGTACCGGGACGCCGAGATTGTGGCCAAGAAAATTGTCGGCAGTGCGGACATTCCGGAAGACCAGTTGAAAATTGCCCAGAGCCGTATTGGGGAATCGATCTTCAAAAACGGGGAAAAGCTGGAGCAGGAAGGCGACCACCTCTCGGCCGCGCGGGAATATCGCCGCGTGTTTGAAGAGGCTCGCGAGTATGTGACCTTTGTTGATTTAGCGCTGTTCCGGGGCGCCCGGAATTTCGAGCAGGCCTCCGAATGGCTGAAAGCCATCGAAACGTATGACATCCTCATCACCAACTTCCCGGACTCCAAGCAGGTGCTGCCGGCCTTGAATAACATTGCCGCAGACTACAAAGAGATGGAAGATTATCTGAATGTGGCCAAGACCAACGAACGGATTTTCGAGATTTTCCCGGGAACGCCGGAGGCCGAAAACGCACTCTTTAATGCCAGTTTGTTCTACGCCAAAGCCGAAGCATGGAACGAGGCGATTGCCGCAAATAATTTGTATATCAAAACCTATCCCAGCAATCCGGAAAGTAAGGATCTGCTCTTTGAAAATGCGAAATACTACCTGAAAATTGGCGACCTGGGTAATGCAAACCGGATTTACAAACAATTTGCCCGGGTATATCCCAACGACCCCCTGACGGTGGAAGCCTTCTACAATCGCGGCGTCTATTACTTTGAAAACGGCAAGCTGGACTCGGCCAAAATCGAGTTTAATATGTCGATCCAAAAGAGCAATGAGTTTGCCCGGGCCGGTCGCGACCCCAACCTGTTTTTTGCCGCGGAAGCAAACTTCAAGTTAGGTCAGATCCTTTATGATGAATATAAATCGATTCAATTAAGTTATCCGCAAAGCACCTTGCGGGCCCGCCTGGACCAAAAGCGCCAGAAGCTGAACGAGGTTCAGAAAGCCTTTACCAGCGTGATTGGCCTGGGATCATTGCGCAGTTTTGAAGCGATGTACCGCATTGCCGAAGCCTATGAAGAGTTTGCCAACGCCATTGCCAACCAGAAACTGCCGGAAAATCTTTCTCCGGATGAACGGTTGGTTCAGGAAGACCAGGTGTTTAAAGCTTCGGTGCCGGCTTATGACCGGGCGGTGGAAGAGTATAAAAACGTATTGATTAATCTGCCTGTGCTGGCGGAAAAGTTGGATATTTCCTTAACCGCCGAGCCGGCGCCGGAAACCGCCCCGGCAGAAGGCGATACCAGTGTGGTGGTACAAAAAGAGGTGGAAGCAGACTCCAGCCGCGAAGTGGCCCTGCGCTGGTATGGCCGGGCCAAAGAAAAGATTTCCCTTATTCAGTACACGGTTGCCGAGCGCTCTTCGGATTTTATCGAGAATTATTTGCGGGTGGAAAATCCCAACACCGGCATTCGCGCCCTGGTCTTCCGGGACCAGGTATTACGGCAGTTGGTGGCCCCGCAAGTGAAAACCACCATCGACGCCCACCTGAAGAATATTGCCGTGGCCAGGGAGTTGGGCCTGGAAAACAAATATGTGCAGGAATCGCGCCGCAAAGTATTGCTTGCCAGAAACATTCTGGCCCAGGAATACCAATCCCTGGTCTGGGAAACAGCCGATTTGTATAAGCAGTCGATCTCCGTATTGGAGTCGCTGATCGAGCAAGGGGAAAGCGCCAGAAGCCCGGAAGGATATGATTATTACGACTACCAGGACAGTTATGTCCTGCAACTGATTTTCTTTATGAACCAGTTCTCCAAGATTGCGCTCAATCAATACAACACCACTTTGCAATTGGCGCAGGAGCACAACATCATCAATGACGCCCGTATTACCACCGAACAGAAGATGTTCAACTTTGGGTATGAATCCGGTGATTTACTCTCCTCGCTGGCAAAAATTCCCGAAGAAAAAAGCAAGGTCTACCTGGATCGGTTTGACGAGACGCAGAACGAAAACTTCCAGTTGGGCAGCACTTTTTTTGATGACCAGAGCTTCGAGTTAACCGGCTATGCCCAGGAAGTGTTTGAACTGGCCTATGATTTCAGTAAAGAATCCCAGGTGGAAAATATCTGGACCCAAATGATTCTGGCGCGGCTGGTAGAAATTGATCCGGCTACCTACCTGGCGGATCTACCCAAAGAAGAGTTTACGGTTTCCAGCGACACCACCTGGAAGGCAACCACCCGTTACAGCGCCGGCTGGAATCAGCAGGAATTCAGCGACGAGGGGTGGAGCCGCGCCGTGGAGGTTGCCATACCCCTGGACCAGACTTACCCGGTTTTCGATTCGCTGGGGGTCTCCCCCAGGGCCATTTGGGCCGCCAGAGTTGTTGCCGGAAATTTCCCGGCGGGCAATAGCGGTAACCCGTTGGAGATGGGCGACCCGGCTTTGCAGGACTCCATTCCCCCGGATAGCGCTGCGATAGACAGCCTGGCCAACCCGGCAGCCGGTTCGCCGGACCAGGCCGCCGGCAGCCTGGCCGCAGAATTATCGGAACCGGATACCCTGACCGCCTACTTCCGGAAGCATTTCCAATTGCCTTCCAAGCCCATTGAAGGATGGATTGTCATTGCCGGCGACCAATCGTATCAGCTTTATATTAACGATGTCTATATGGTGGGGATGGACAGCGCCGGTTTTGTGCGCGCCCAGTACCTGCCCTTCTCAACCTTCTCGGAGTTTGTCGCCCAGGGCGAGAACCTTATCTCGGTCTCCGTAACCGACATGGATGGGATTCCCCGCCATGGGCTGAGACTCTATCTGCTGGTCAAGTTGCTGCCGAGCGAGTTTACCGATTTGCTTCAGAACCTGCGCAAGAAGATCGAGCCGGTGGAAGTTGATCCGCTTAAATTGCAGCAAAGCATTATTCTGAATAAAAACCGAATAATTGAATGAAAGGTGAATTTATGACCAGGGCCACGATGAGATTGTTCCTCATGTGTATTTTAGCCGGGTTTACCTTGCCCGTACTGGCTCAAGAGCAGGGCGCCCAGCAAGGCAAAGGCGGGGTTATCGAAATAGAAGCCCAGGTGGTGAATACCCGCCTGGAATTGCCCCAGGTGCAAATATATGATAAACGCAAAAAAGTGAAGTTCGATGAGGTGAAAGTTGAAAAAGATTTTAAAAGTGAATTGTCCGGTAAAAACGAAGAATTAAAATTTACCCCCATTACCAGCGGCAAAATTAAACCGATAAAGAATATTCAGGCCTTATTAGCAAAGAAAAGATTTTAAATTAGTATTACGTTAACTTATTTACAAGACGAAGGAGACCAAGCGTATGGGCAGTCAATTTTGGAATGAATTCTTTAGCTCGTTCAATCCAGGCTCAGAAGGATTTGCCTTTATGTGGCTTATTTTATTCTTCCTGGTGGTAGCAGTGGCAATTGCCGCCGAGCGGATTTATTATGTGATGGTGCGTTCCAATGTGAATGCGGACAAGTTCATGATGGAAATCCGTAAATACGTGACCAGTGGAAATCTAAAGCGGGCCATTGAATTGTGCGAAGCCGGAAAACAACGGGCGCTTCCCTATGTAGTATTAGCCGGGTTAAAGCGTGTTACCGAGAGCGATAGCCTGGATTTTCGTTCGATCCAGAACGCCGTTGATGAGGGCACCCTGGAAGTGATCCCCAAACTGCAGCGGCGCACCAACTATCTGTCGATGATCGCCAATATTGCGACCTTGACCGGTTTAATGGGCACGATTTATGGTCTGATTATCGCGTTTGCCTCGGTGGGGAGCGCCGAGATTCCCGACGACCAAAAAACCCGGTTGTTGGCAGCAGGTATCTCCACGGCAATGAATACCACCATCTTTGGGTTAGCGGTAGCAATTCCGACCATTGTTCTCTATAATATTATCCAGAACAAGACCGCCCAGATCATTGACGAAATGGATGAGCATCTGGTTAAATTAATCAATTTGATTACCGGCAATCGCTAAAAACTGAAGGGTTTAAGGCATGGCATTTAAACCGTCACTACGGGCCCATAATAAAATTAAAGAGATTCCCCTGGACATTCGTCCGGTGATGAACCTGATGGTGGTGCTGATCCCGATTTTGCTCTATAGCGCCGAGTTTGTCAAGTTGTCGATCCGGGAACTGAACCTGCCCCCGGCGGCGTCGGGACAGGGACAGCAGGAGAACCAACTGAAAGAACAGCAGAAGCGCTTTCAGCTCACGGTTATTATTGCCCGGGAAGGGATTTATATTGGCAATAAAGCCGGCTATTTAAGTGGCGACGCCGAAATCGGCGATGAACCGGTGGTGCCGGTGCTGGAAGATGGCAGCTACGACTTTAAGTTGCTTCAACAAAAACTGCTGGAGATCAAGGAAAAAATCAAAGACCAGGATTTTGTCGATGAAAAGAGTATCATCATCTCGGCAGGCCGGGATATTGAATACAAACATATCATCAAAGTCATCGATTATGTGACGATCTATAGAGACGAGGAGGGGAACGAACAAGAACTCTTCCCGCAGGTCAACATCGGTCAGGTGATCTAACCGTAGCAGAAAGGAACAGATCGAATGGCATTTGTACCGTCAAGAGCTAAAAAGCATTCCACAACCGGAGAGCAGGAACTGAACCTGACGTCAATGATGGACGCAATGACTATCATCCTGCTCTTTTTATTGAAGACATTTTCAACCTCGGGTGCGATTATCTCGCCCTCAAGTGATCTGAAACTGCCCTATTCATTGAGTCACGAAGACCCGCGCAAGGAACTAACGGTCTCGGTGACACAAAACAACATAATGGTCTCCGATGAACCGATTCTGTCTATTAGCGAGGTGGACCCCAATAGTTCCATCATCAGCACGCTATTCGGAGAGCTGAAACGCCGCGCCGATGAGGCCAAGCAGAATGAGATTCAATACGCCATTCCTTTTGACCACGAGGTGTTAATCGTCGCAGATGAAAATGTACCGTTCCATCTTCTTTTTAAGGTGATCTACACCTGTGGATCATCCGAATTTAATAAACTACGACTTTTAACGATTAAAGAACGATAAGCATTAACGCTTTGGAATTTTTGAGGAAACTTTTATGAATGCACGAGCATCAGGTCCGCCAGGAGGGGCGGGATTTCGATTGGTGGGATTCCCCAAAGAATTCGAACGGAATTTCTGGGAGACCTTCGATCGGCGATACTACTCAATTTTCCTGATCACCTTTATCGTTTTATATAGTTTTGCCTACTATATGGCGCATTTGGATTGGTCGCTTAGTGAAGATCAGATTGCCGCGCTGAAAAAACGCGTGATCGAAAAAGTCTATGATGTTGAGTTGTTGGCGCCGACCGATGAACCGGAAGAGGAAGAGTTCGGCGTTGGGGAATTGGCGACAACCGAAGAGCCGCAGGAGGTTAGCGAACGTGGGAAAGAGCGCGTAGAAGAATCTCAGACCCAGAAAGTGCAGCGCCGCCGCCGAACCCAGGCGGATTTGGAAAGTCGCTCCCGGCAGATGCAAGCGGAAGTCGCTTCCCAGGGAATCCTGGCGGTGGCAACTTCTGCGGGAGGCTCCGGAGCGGGTAATGTTGCTTATTCGGATGTCCTCAAAGGAATATCCGGCAGCGGCGTCGGAGATATCGGGGAAGTTGTACAAGGAACCGCCGGTATTCGCACCGCCGGTTCCGGCGAGGAACGCACCCGGGCCGCCAAAGGCTCCGGCTTTCGACGGGAAGGCGGCGGAACCGGTATCGATGACCTGATCTCCGGCGAAAGCGTGGCCGGCGGCGCCTCCTTTGGCCGACGAGGTAAAATCGAACTCGCCTCGGAAAATGTAGAAGTCGCCAGCGGGGCCGGAAATCGTGACCCGGAAGGGATTACTGCCGCGATCAACAAGCAAAGTTCCTCGGTGGAATACTGCTATCAAAAGAGCGCAAAGGTGAACCCGAGCCTGCATGGCCGGATTGACCTGGAAATTGAAATTGCCGCCAACGGACGGGTTACCCGGGTAAGAGCAACAAAATCCACCCTGGATGATAAACGCCTGGAATCATGTATTGTGCGCGCCGTGCGGCGTTGGCGATTTGGCGCGATCGATGGAGGAAGCGTCCGGATTCGGGTGCCGTTTATCTTCTAATTAAATTTCCGAACAAAATCAAAACAATCTGAAAAGCCTGCCCTGTGCAGGCTTTTTTTATGGAGGACGCCCCGCCAAAAATTGGACTTGTTTCTTCGGCATTCTTCCAGTAAATTTTTGCCCCTTTAACCTAAGCCGGTTGAACCCGCCTGCCTGCCGTAGGCAGGGAAGCAAACCGGAAAGGTCTTCCGGGGCTTTTTTAGATTCCTTGCCAAAAACATGGCAGCAAATAGCCCGTTGTAAAATCCCGAATTTCGGGGAAAGGGCCTAATACCGGAGTATTCATGCAATTAAAAAGAACTCATACCTGCGGTGAGATCAACGCGCAATTGATCGGCCAAAAAGTGCGGCTATCCGGATGGGTGGATAACTGGCGGGATCATGGCGGCGTTTTCTTTGTCGATCTCCGTGATCGCTACGGCAAGGTCCAGGTGGTTTTCCAGCCGCACAATGAAGCGGTTTACCAAATCGGAAAAAAGTTGCGCAGTGAATTTGTTATTGCTATCGAAGGAGTGGTGCAAGCCCGTCCTCCCGAAGCAATCAACCCGGCCATGGCCAGCGGCGAGGTTGAAGTGCCGGTTGCACAGGTGGAAATCCTCAACGCCAGTCAAACCACACCCTTCGAGATCAATGAATATGTGGATGTTTCCGAAGACGTGCGGCTGAAATACCGCTACCTCGATTTACGCCGGAAGCAGCTCCAGGAAGTAATTGTCTTCCGGCACAAATTAGCGCAGCTGACCCGGACGTTCTTCACCAAAGAAAATTTTGTGGAAATCGAAACGCCCTTTCTCACCAAAAGCACCCCGGAAGGCGCCCGGGACTTCTTAGTGCCCTCGCGGATGCAGAAAGGGAAATTTTATGCGCTTCCCCAATCCCCGCAAACCTATAAGCAAATTTTGATGATTGCCGGTTTTGACCGTTATTTCCAACTGGTAAAATGTTTCCGGGATGAAGATTTACGCAAAGACCGCCAGCCGGAGTTTACCCAGATTGATGTGGAAATGTCCTTCGTCGATGAAGAAGATGTGATGGCCGTGGTCGAATCCTACATGGCCTATATCTGCAACGAGTTGTTGGATATTCAACTGCAATTGCCTTTTCCGCGCCTGGAGTATGAAGAATCCATCCGCCGCTATGGTAGCGACAAGCCGGACACCCGTTTTGGCCTGGAACTGAATGATCTTACCGGTATTTTTAACGATAGCGAGTTTAAAGTATTTCGGGGAGTGATTGACGCGGGCGGCTACATTGGCGCATTGGTGGTTGCCGAAGCAGCCGGTTACAGTCGCAAGCAGATCGACGAGTTGCAAAAATGGGTCATGGCCATGGGAGTGAAAGGACTGGCCTATTTTAAATTCAATGGCGCTGAATTTGAGGGCGGCCTCAGCAAGTTCCTGAGCGAGGCCGAACGGCGCCAACTGCAAGAGGAATTAGAACTCCGGGAGCCGGCCTTGTTTTTGATTATTGCCGATCAGCGTAAAGAATTTGCCCAGAATGTGCTGGGATTTTTGCGGAACCGCCTTGCAAACGACCTCGATTTAGTAGATGAGAGCAAACATCATCTTCATTGGACAGTAAATTTTCCCTTGATGGAGTACAGCCAAGAAGAGCAGCGCTACCTGGCCAGGCACCATCCATTCACCGCTCCACGCCCGGAAGACATGGATTTGTTAGACACACATCCGGAAAAAGCCTACGCCCGCGCCTATGATCTGGTGTACAATGGCAACGAAATTGCAGGGGGAAGTATCCGTATCCATAGCCGGGATGCGCAGGCAAAGGTTTTTCAGGCGCTTAAACTGACGCCGGAAGAGGCGGAACGAAAATTCGGTTTTCTCCTGGAGGCGCTTAGTTATGGCGCCCCTCCGCATGGCGGAATTGCATTCGGATTCGATCGCTTAGTGATGCTGCTGACCGGTTGCAGCTCCATCCGGGATGTAATTGCATTTCCCAAAACAGCCAGCGCTATTGGCCTGATGGAACATACCCCCTCGGAAGTTTCTGAGGAACAATTAAATGAGTTGGGTTTAACCATAAGAAAATAAATAGGTTATTTTCCCATTAATCTCTTGACAAAAATTTTAATTTTTAGTATTTTCTCCCAAACTATCTATTTAAGAAAGAGGAGGCAATCCCTATGTTCAGTATTACTAAGGTGAAACGTATGCTTATCGTCGGTCTTGCAAGTGGCGCTTTATTGCTTTCGGTTGGCTGTGGCTGGAAGGCTAATGAGGAGCAAATTCGCCAAATGGAAGAAACACGTTCCGCGGCATTGTCTGCCGAGCAAAAGCTGGAAGACCTGAAACAGCAGAACCAACAAAAGCAAGAGGAACTTGCAGCCAAGAAAAAAGAGTTAGAGCAAGTAAAGGCTGCCAAGGAAGCTGCCAAGCAGCGTGTTGATAATTGGGGCAATTAAAAGAGAGTAATGTGCGATAAAGAAAATTGACCGAGGAGGCAATAATGAATCGAAAAGTTGTGTTCATATTCACCATAGCTCTTCTTGCTGTGTTCAGTTTCGGAGTCTTCGCTCAGCAATATAGCTATGATTACGAAACAATGAAGAAAGAAGAATACTTCGCAGAACTTCAAAAATGGCAAAAGCGCGAAGCGGATGCGAAAGCCGCTATTGCCCAGGAAGAAAGTAAATTAGCCCAAACAGAAGAGCAGTTAAGCGCTACCCAGGCCGAGATTGAGAACACCTGGAATGAAATTTATGCCATGCTGGATACCGATAAGAGCGGCTATAATGACATGGTCGATCAGGCTAGCGCCCTGGAAAATGATTTAAACAGTTTTGTCGGCCTTTCCCCGGAAGAAATTTATAGCCGCAGCGATGAACTGGAAACCTATAAAAATCGCTTGAATGAACTGCGTAAAGATAAACGCAGCCTGGGACCCGATCCTTATAAGATCCTCAGCCGCGTCGAAGGCCTGATCCAGGAAGCCGTCAAAAAAGGCGAGCCTGCCGCTGCCGGTAAATATACGGTAGCCCGGGGCGACTACCTCTGGAAAATTTCCAAGATGCCCGAAATTTACGGCGATCCCTACGCCTGGATTCGCATCTACTCTGCCAACCGCGAGCAGATCGGCGATAATCCGGATCTGATTTATCCCAACCGGATTTTTGATATTCCTCGTATGCCCGGCCGCAACGAACATTGGGTGGCCCGCGGCGAAAGTCTGGCTTCCATTGCCGGAAGCACCGGGAACGCCTTCAGTTGGCAGCGAATTTACGAAGCGAATAAGGAACTGATCGGTGAAGATGCAAATATGATTTTTCCCCACATGATCCTGAAAATGCCGGCAAACTAATTTAGATCGCCGGAAACTTATCTGAAAAGGCTCTTGGCTTTGGCTAAGAGCCTTTTTACTTTGTACATCGATAATGAAAGACACCCCGATAACCCAGCGGAAAGGTATGGCTGAAGTTAGTTTCAAAGTAGAGAAAGTGGATCCAATCACCCTTTATGGGGTGGCCGACCAGCATCTTCAATTAATCGAGCAAAATTTCCCCGTGCAGCTTATTGCACGCGGCAATAATCTGAAAATTCGCGGCGAAGCTGATGTCGTTGCCCAGGTTCAGAGCTTGCTGTCCGAACTGGGGTTTATTGCCAACAAGAACGCCAATCTAACCACCCACGATGTGGAAACGCTGATACATATTGTAAAAGCGGAAGCAACACTGCCATCACGGAATCATAGCTCCCCGGGCTTGCATAGCTCCGGCGACTTAAAGGAAGTGGTGCTTTTTACCAAAAGCGGCTATATTAAACCCCGCTCGGCCGGGCAACAGGCGGTTGCCGATGCAATTGAAAAAAACGATTTAGCTGTGGTCATTGGCCCGGCCGGCACCGGTAAAACCTATATGGCCGTGGCGCTGGCGGTAGCCGCCTTAAAAGAACGAAAAGTTAAAAAAATTGTATTGGCCCGGCCGGCCGTGGAAGCCGGGGAAAGCCTGGGCTTTTTACCCGGGGACTATAAAGATAAAATTGATCCCTATCTCCGGCCCCTCTACGACGCCCTGGAAGAAATGCTGCCCCAGGATTTGATTCGCAAATACACCGATCAATCAGTCATCGAAGTAATTCCCCTGGCCTTTATGCGGGGACGCACGCTCAGCAATGCTTTTGTCATTCTGGATGAGGCCCAGAACGCTTCCTCTATACAGATGAAAATGTTCCTGACCCGCCTGGGTGTAAATTCCAAAGCGATTGTCAATGGCGATAAAACCCAGATTGACCTTCCCGATCCCTCAAACTCCGGTTTGCTGGAAATTGAACGTATTTTAAAAGGTGTGGAGGGAATTTCCTTCGTATACCTGGATAAACGCGATGTGGTGCGTCATCGCCTGGTGCGGGACATTATTCAAGCCTATGATGAGTTCGATCAACAGAACGGCTCATAGAATATGCTTCCGGAACTGGCAGGTCGTTAAAAATTACTTTTAGCCCTTTCCCCGAAATTCGGGATTTTACAACGGGCTATTTTCTGCCATTTATTGGCAAGAAATCTAAAAAACTCCGGAACAGCAGAAGCGCAGGCATACCACCTGCCCCATGGGTCTGGAAAATAGCATTGTTGTTTGTCACCCCGGGAAGGAGACAGCTTAAACCGGGGCGATATGGATTTCCCGGCGCAGACAGACTGGCTCAGGGTCTTTCTTTCTGCACAGTAAAAACTTAAAAAAAATCAGGTTAAGTAAGAGGAGGCAGACATGTCAGAAATTCGGAGTACAGTGATTGTTTCGGCCGTACGTACCCCAATTGGCAGTTACGGCGGTTCATTGTCCGGTGTGCGGGCCCCGGAGCTGGGCAGTATTGCCATCAAAGAAGCGCTGCAAAGGGCCTCTGTAGCGCCGGAGCAGGTAGACAAGGTAATCATGGGTAATGTGCTGTCCGCCGGTCTGGGGCAGGCGCCGGCCCGTCAGGCCGCTATTTACGCCGGCCTGCCAACGTCGGTTAGTTGCTTAACCATCAACAAAATGTGCGGCTCCGGGCTAAAGGCGGTAATGCTGGCCAGCCAGGCAATTGCCCTGGCGGATGCGGATGTGGTGGTTGCCGGGGGAATGGAAAGTATGAGTAACGCTCCCTACCTTCTGGAAAAGGCGCGTTTCGGCTACCGGATGGGACACTCCGAGTTGATTGACAGCATGATCCGCGACGGCCTCTGGGACGTTTATAACGATTTCCATATGGGCAATGCGGCGGAACTCTGCGCGGAGGAGTGCAACCTCTCCCGGGAGGAGCAGGACGCCTTTGCCAAGACGAGTTACCAGCGGGCCCAAAAGGCCATCCGGGAAGGCTATTTTAAGGATGAAATCGTTCCGGTGACCATTAAGGGACGCAAAGGAGATACGGTGGTGGAGATCGACGAGGAGCCCTCCCGGGTGAATTTTGAGAAGATGCCGACGCTCCGGCCGGTGTTCCGGAAGGATGGTACGATCACCGCGGCAAATGCTTCCACAATTAATGACGGCGCCTCTGCGCTGGTGACCATGGCCGAAGAAACCGCCTCTGGTATGAACATCAGGCCGCTGGCCCGAATTGTAGCCTATGCCACCGCCTCGAAAGCGCCGGAATGGTTTACCACAGCGCCCATCGATGCGATCCGGCGCGTCGTTAAGCGGGCGGATATGAGTTTGGAGCAAATCGATCTGTTCGAAATCAACGAGGCGTTTGCGGTGGTTACCATGGCCGCGAATCAAACCCTGCATCTTGACCCGGAGAAGGTGAACATCGCCGGCGGGGCGGTAGCCATCGGGCATCCCATTGGCGCCAGCGGGGCCAGAATTCTAACCACGTTGCTTTATAACCTGCGCCGCACCGGCGGCAGGTACGGCATCGCTTCGCTCTGCATTGGCGGCGGCGAAGCAGTGGCGATGATCGTGGAAATGCTTCCGTAAATCTGACCCGACTCCCCGGGCCAACCCGGCCCGGGGAATATGGCTACGGCGATCTTTGACTTTGTGGCTTTGCAGACGTCCTAAGCCCGTGCATAAGTGATGGTGAATGAAAATCTTCACGAATAAAAAATTAAAGACATTGATAGAGCGCACGTTAATGCGCCGGAAAATTCTGTATTGTAAAGCAAATAACAAAACCAGGTAAGGTAGAGGTCTCTATAATGATATCGCGTCGCACCGCTCGTCGCATGGCTTTGCAGATTCTTTTTGCAAATGAATTTCTTAAAGAGGATGTCGATTCGGTGGCTGAGCGCATCGCAGAAAGCCTGGAAGAAAGCATCTCCCCGTTTGCACTTACATTGGTTAAAAAAACCACCCATAATGAAAAATCCCTCAATGCGCTGATCCAGAAGCACCTACGGAACTGGGATTATAAGCGGGTAGCGGTTTTTGACCGGGTCTTAATCCGCCTGGCGCTCTGCGAGATGATCTATTTCCCGGATATCCCGGTAGAAGTAACCATCAACGAGGCGCTGGAAATCAGCAAGGATTTCAGCAACCACAAAAGTCGCCGGTTTGTCAACGGCATTCTGGATTCGATTTACAAAGAACTTAAATCAACCAATAAACTGAACAAGAATGCCCGCCTGAACGAGGCAGTCAAAGAACATAAGCGACATCAACATAGAAATTAAGACCTTTGAAAATCGCTGTCATTTCCGATATCCACGCTAACTTAGCCGCTCTCCGGACGGTTATCGATTTCCTCCATGCCGAATCAATTACCGCAATTGCCTGTTTAGGCGATGTGGTGGGCTATGGCCCGTTCCCCAATGAGTGCGTCGATTTAGTGCGCAGGCATTGTCTGCTTACCGTGGCCGGCAACCACGATTATGCCGCATTAGAGCGCCTGGATGCAACGGCCTTTAATAGATACGCCCGGGAAGCGATTCAATGGACCCGCCTGGAATTGAATCAAGACAGCCGTCGCTTTTTAGCCGCTCTGCCGTTGATTGTCAGTCAAGATCAAATTTGCTACGTTCACAGTTCACCCCGGGAGCCGCACGATTGGAATTATGTTTTTTCCGGCTCGACGGCCCGGGAGTGCTTTCATTATTTTGAAGAACGGCTATGTTTTATCGGCCACTCGCACATCCCGGTTGTTTTTTCGCAACAGCAAGGCGCGACCCTGGGAACCAAAGTGCCGCTTTCTCTCCGTGAGGATCGCTACATTATTAATGTGGGAAGCGTCGGCCAGCCCCGGGACGGCGACCCGCGAGCCTGCCTGGCGGTTTATGATCCGGAGCAAGCCCTCCTGACCTACCACCGGCTCAACTATCCGATTAAGGAAACCCAGGCAGAAATGCGTCGTAAAAAAATGCCGGAGTTCCTGATAAGCCGGTTGGAAATCGGGCGATAGCCAAATCCGAAAAAGGATTGCGTTTTTCAACACTTGGGTATAATTTTACCGGCTGAACTTTTTATTTTAGCCTGAGTAATAATCTAACTGAATATTGATTGTAAATTCGGAGTACACATTCTATGGTTGCCAATGTATTGCAGAAAGTCTTTGGCAGTAAAAATGAACGGGAAATAAAAAAGCTGTGGCCAATCGTTCATCAAATTAATGAACATTTTGAAACCCTGAAGCACCTCAGCGAAGAGGAGCTTCAAGGGAAGACCCTGGAATTCAAAGAACGCCTGGCCAACGGGGAAACCGTCGACGATTTGCTGGTGGAAGCCTTTGCGGTGGTAAAAGAAGCCTGCCGCCGCAATTTAGGACGAAAGTGGATGGTGATCGGCAAAGAGAACGAGTGGGATATGGTTCCCTTCGATGTGCAGTTGCTGGGCGGCATCGTACTGCATCAAGGTAAAATTGCCGAGATGGCCACCGGGGAAGGAAAAACCCTGGTAGCGACGTTGCCGCTCTACCTGAATGCACTGGAAGGCAAAGGGGCGCACCTGGTTACTGTTAACGATTACCTGGCCCAGCGCGACGCCGAGTGGATGGGGGAAATCTTCCGCTATCTTGGTTTGTCGGTCGGGGTAATTCTGTCCAATATGGACTCGAACAAACGCCGCGAAGCCTACCAATGCGATATCACCTACGGCACCAATAACGAATTTGGTTTTGATTATTTGCGCGACAACATGGCCGTGGATGTTGAAAATATTGTACAGGTGCGCGGCCATCATTATGCCATTGTCGATGAGGTGGATAGCGTTCTCATCGATGAAGCGCGCACCCCGCTGATTATATCCGGGCCGGTAGAACACTCTACCCATACCTATGATGAAGTAAAGCCCATCGTGGAGCGGCTGGTTAAAATACAGGTCCGCTATGTCAACTCTCTGATTGCCGAAGCCGAGAAAGATTTGGAAGAGGGCCGTGAAGAGGACGCCGGGCTGAAATTGCTTATTGCCCAGCGAGGCGCTCCCAAAAATAAGCGCCTGCAGAAGCTTTATCAGCAGCCGGGTGTGAAAAAATTGGTGTTTGATGTGGAAAGCGCCTTTTTGCGCGACAAAAAAATGCACGAGGTTGATGAGCAACTCTATTATGCCATTGACGAAAAACGCCACACCATCGATCTGACCGATAAAGGCCGCACGGAACTTTCCCCGAACGATCCGGAAGAGTTTGTGCTGCCCGACCTTGCCGAAGAAATCAGCAAAATTGAAGGGGATGACTCGTTAAGCCCCCGGGAAAAGCTGGAAAAGCGGAATCAAATACAGGTGGAGTATGCCCGTAAAAATGAAAAACTGCATAATATCTCCCAGCTTCTCAAAGCATACTCGCTCTTCGAAAAAGAGAAAGACTATGTGGTTGTCGAAGGTAAAGTGCTTATTGTTGATGAGTTTACCGGCCGGATTATGTACGGCCGCCGTTACAGCGACGGGTTGCACCAGGCCCTGGAAGCAAAAGAGAGCGTAAAGATCGAAGGGGAAACCCAAACCCTGGCCACGATCACCCTGCAGAATTATTTCCGCCTTTATGATAAATTGGCCGGTATGACCGGAACCGCGGAAACCGAGGCGCAGGAGTTCTGGGATATTTATAAGCTGGATGTGGTGGTTGTACCCACCAATCAGCCGGTGCGCCGGATGGATATGGAAGATTTTATCTACCGCACCAAACGGGAAAAATTTAACGCCGTGGTCAAAGAGGTGGAGCGGCTTCACAAGATCGGCCGGCCGGTTTTGGTCGGCACCATATCGGTGGAAGCTTCGGAGATGCTCAGCCGGATGCTGAAACGCCGCCAAATTCCTCACCATGTTTTGAACGCCAAATACCACAAGCAGGAATCGGAAATCATCGCCAAAGCCGGCGAGGCCGGCGCCGTGACTATTGCCACCA
>JAJRYW010000329.1 GCA_024275555.1 Calditrichota bacterium
AAGCAAATATCGCTCGGACCCCAGCGAATTGAAGGTAGCGTTCAGAACCGTGCGCTTAAAACTGCCGTGGCGGGGTTCATCCACCCCGCTTTGCGCGGACGGCTTAAACACCCCGTAGATATTGAAATCCGTGCGCCGGGAGCGATAGGGTTCTTCCCGGAAAAACGCCCCGGTGAAATGGGCCAGGTCCTGCTCGAATTTTGCTTCCTCCGCAGCAGTGTAGCCTTCGCCCAGGATCACCACATCCACTTTTTTATGGGGATCGCCGTTTTGCAGGGGATGAAACACCTTTACCTGCGGATCGTTTACCGGTTCGCGAATAATCATCACATCGGCCGGGTCGATCTCTGCCGAAAACACTTCGTGCAACTGCTGCTGTTTATCGCGCCGTTCCAGAACAAAGCGGATTTTGGCCCGCGGCGCGGGGATAATTGCCGATTCATGGAAACTGCGTTTGATCCCCTTTGCCGCCGGGGCGCTGGTCTGGTATTCGCCAAAGTAGCTGTCAAACCCTTTGGAGTAAATGAGTTCGCCGGAGGCTGCATCATAAATTTTGTGGTAATAACGCCCCTGGTTAAAGGAATCGATCAAGTTGGTTAAACTGCCCGCCCAAATACCGTATACATAGAGCTGATCCAGCGTGGCCGTCTCGGAATCGGCGTCGCCGATATGGAAATAGTCGATCCGCATGGTTTGGTCGAAAAAATATTCATCAAACATGGGCTGCTCCTTCTGGGCGTAAATCAAGCACGGCAAAATAAGGATAAAAAAGAACAATAGATGTTTCATCGTTTTGCTCCCTGTAAATGATGAATGCTATGTTGCGTGATGCGTGATGCGTGATGCGTGATGCGTGATGGTAAATCTACAAAAACGGAATACAAAATACGAGACACATTCATATCTCATTAATCACGTTTCACTTTTCACGCTTCACATTTTACGCTTCACGTTCTAATTAAACCGCACCGGAGACAACGCCTCCACCGGTAAATCGGTTTGCTCGCTGCAAATTTGCCCGGCAATGATTTGTCCCGTGACCGGCGCCAGGGAGATGCCGAGCATGGCATGACCGGTAGCAAAATAGACATTGGGGAAGCTATGCGTCGCACCAACGATGGGCAGACCATCCGGGCTGCAAGGCCGCAGTCCCGCCCAGGGCTGCACCTCGGTCTCCGGAAGATGATCGAATCCCTCCAAATACTGGGGCGCTCTCCTCAAAATGGCGGCAACCCGGCGGGCATTGATGGCCGTATTCAATCCGGCTAATTCCAGCGTTCCGGCAAAACGAATCCGGCCTTTTAGGGGGGTGACGGCAATTTTAGCCTCGCTGCAGATCAGCGGTATTTGCGGCAGATCGCCGGGGGTTTCCACGGTCACGCTGTAGCCCTTGGCCGCCTGAACCGGCAGCTTGATTCCCAACCGCCGGGCCAGTTCCGGGGCCCAGGAGCCGTTGGCTATCACAATGTACCGGGCCGGCGCCTCGCCGTGCTCCGTCTGTACGCCAGCGACTCTCCCCTGCCTGCGAATAAAACCGCTGGCCGCAGATTGCAGAAATTCCACGCCCTCCCGGAGCAGATGTTTTTGCAGCGCACTGATAAATTTCGCCGGATCGATGTGGGCGTCCTGGGGGAAGAAGAGCCCGCCGCGGGCTTTCAATTTCCAACGGGGGTCTAATTCCCGCAAGGCCTCCCCTTTCAGCAGGGCGGCCTTCACTCCAATCCGGTCGGCCAGTTCCAGCACCTCCCGGCAATCCGCTTCCGTTTTCGGATCGATATAAATTTCCAGCAGACCCCGTTCCTGCAGGTAAAACGATTCCGGCAATGATTGGCTTAATTCCCGGAAGCGCTCCAGGCTGGCCAGGGAGAGATCGCGCAGAACCGGCATGGCGTAGCGCCGATGTTTGCGGGTGCTGTAGCTTCCGAATTTCCACAGCCAGCGCAGGAACTCGGCATCCAGCCGGGGCTTGATGTAGAAGGGGCTTTCGGCATCCAGCATCCAGCGCAGCCCCCTGGAAATGGCGCCCGGCGCAGCAAACGGGACAAAGTGACTGGGTGTGATAAACCCGGCGTTGCCGTAGGAACAACGCTCTTCCGGGGCGCTCCGGTCAATCACCGCGACCGAGAGACCGGCCCGGCGCAGGTAGTAGGCGCAGCAGAGGCCCACCGCCCCCGCGCCAATCACTGCGACGTCCGTTGAGATATTGAGATTCTCTTTCATATCACCTGAAATCCATGTGCATAGGGATCGTCCTCATCGATAAAAATTGTATTTAATCCGGTAATTTTAGCCCAACCGGTAATTTCCGGGATAATGGCCGGATGTTCTCCCACCCGGGCAGCTTCAAGCACCCGCCCCCGGAAGAGGCTGCCGATGACGCTTTCATGCACGAAGGCATCCCCCACCCGCAGTTTTTGGCGGGCCGCCCACTGGGCCATGCGGGCCGAGGTGCCGGTTCCGCAGGGAGAGCGGTCGATGGCTTTTTCTCCGTAAAACACGGCATTGCGGGCGTCCGCCCCGGGATGACGGGCCTCGCCGGGCCACAGAATATGGCTGACGCCGCGGATGTCATCATTTTCCGGATGAACAAATGGGTAGCGGCGATTGATTTCTTCCCGCAGCCCGGGGCTGATGCGGATCAACTGGGAGAGCGGGTAGGCGCCCAGCCCCCGGTAGTTTTCCTGCATATCGATAATCGCGTAGAAGTTGCCTCCGAAACCGACGTCGAAGGTGAGTTTCCCCAATTCGGGACACTCCGCTTCCAGGTCAGTAGCCGCCAGGTAAGAAGCCACATTGCGGATGGACACGGAGGAGACCTTGCCGTTCTCCAGGGTATATCGCGCCTCGACCGGGCCGGCCGGGGTATCCAGGCGCAGCAAACCCGGCTCCCGCGGCGGCGCCAGGCCCCGCTCGATAATCACCGTGGCCGCGCCGATGGTTCCGTGGCCGCACATGGGCAGACAGCCGCTGGTCTCGATAAACAAAAGGGCCGCATCGCAATCCGGGCGGGTGGGAGGATAAAGAATTGCGCCGGACATCAGATCATGCCCGCGGGGTTCGAACATCAGCCCGGTGCGAATCCAGTCGTATTCAGCCAAAAAATGCCGGCGGCGCTCGCTCATATTTTTTCCTTTCAACGCGGGCGCGCCGCCCGCCACCACCCGCACCGGATTGCCACAAGTGTGGGCGTCGATACAAAAAAAAGTGTGGTTGGCTAAGCTATTTTCCATCGCCGCTCCTGTTCATCCATTTTCTCTAACCCGGGTTATTCATAATAATCGCCACGAAGACAGCAAGCCACCAAGGTTCATATAGTTACCAAGAATGTTTATCACGAATAAAAAATCTGACGCTGAGAAACACTGAATGAGACTGAAAAACACTGAAAATTGTTTTTAAACAGAACCGGTTGATCCGGTCAAATCACTGAAATACTATCCCCTGCGAAAGCCTGCCAATATCAGCGGTATTCTGCGTCAAATTAAGTTCAGCACGTGATTGGCGCCAAAAGAATAATCAGAAAATTGAATTTTTGGATTTGATACGATATTTAGCCCTTTCGGGGTTTCAGTCGATTCCCGGCCATCCGGCTGTTGCATAATTCACTCAAAAGCTTCCCAATTCTGTCATTCCCGCATGTTTTAAGCGGGAATCTATGACATCGTGGTAGTGGCTTCCCGATAAAAGCGTTCGGGAATGACATTCTGCAACAGCCTCCCATCCGGGATTGTCGATTTGCTCTGTCGAAGACAGCGCATGAATTATTCAGGCAAAAAAAATCATTCCAAAACCGAGCGGGTAAACTGCTCCAGGTAATCAATTAGTCTATTCGAAGCAACAGCGGCCGCGTGTTCATCCCCGGCGGCCGCCGCTTCCATCAGTTGGGTGTGCAGGTTCGCG
>JAJRYW010000330.1 GCA_024275555.1 Calditrichota bacterium
ATACAAATACAGTTCGCGTTATACTGTGAAAATTTTTAATTTGCGATCTGTGTAATTAAGTTTTCCGTTGTTTAGCGTCTGCCATCTGGCTGTAATAAACAATCAGCCGGTTTTTGACTTGCTCCAGGGGATAGGCATCTCCCCGGATTAACAAGTGCAGGCCGATGCCGTCCAGGAGCGCGCCAAGGATGTGGGCTTCCGCCCGGGGGTCTGCCGCGCCGATCTGCTCAAACAGGTGTTCAAAGTGAAGAGAGTATTGCTGAAACATCTCATTAAACATGGCCCCAAACTCTGCCCAGACGTCTCCCTGGAGAACCAGCCCAAAATAGAGCCTCCAGAAATGTTCATCTTTTTTGGTGGCCGTGAGGGTTCGTTCCAGGATGACAATGATTTGCTGCAGCGGATCGGTGATGGTAAGCGCCGAGGCCATTAAATCATCCAACTTGGCAAAACCGTGATCAACAATTGCCCGTAGAAGCCCTTTCTTATTCTGAAAATAGTGGTAGGCTAATCCTTTTGATATACCGCTCTTCCGGGCAATCTCGTCGATGCTGGCCCCGTGATAGCCTTTGACCGCGAACAGTTCCAGCGCCGCAGTTAAAATCAGGGCGCGGGTTTGTTCTCCTTTTCCCGGCGAGAGATTTTTGCTCTTTACAGACATCGCTTGCCATTGTTTATTGAACAATCATTCAGTTCAAATAATAGTCATAATCGCTGCTGATGTCAATTTGTAGAGAGGTTTTTTTATTATTTATTGCTTTGCTATTGATCGAGGTTTAAGTTTTTTGAACGAATGGTCAATAAAGAGGGAAAGCCATGAAAACCTTCATGCTTATAGCGACGCTTCTTGTTGCACCGATGCTTCAGGCTCAAAATGCCCGCGAGATCATCCAAAAAGCGGAAGAGGCCATCAAGGGCAAAACTCAGCACGGGATTTTCGAGATGCGGGTGGTGACCCCGGACTATACCCGCAAAATGAAAATGGAAAGCTGGTGGGTCGGCAACGAAAAAGCACTCATCGTGATCAAAAGTCCCCGCAAAGAGGCCGGCAACAAAACCCTGAAAATCAAAAACGAAATGTGGAACTACCTGAAAAACACCGAGACAACCATCAAAATCCCCCCCTCGATGATGCTGCAATCCTGGAACGGCTCCGATTTTACCAACGACGACCTGGTGCGGGAGTCGAATCTGAATAAGGATTACTTCCAGGAAGTTGAGGGAGAGGAAGAGCTAGAGGGGGTTCTCTGCTGGAAGATTCAGCTGACTCCCCGGCCGGAAGCGCCGGTGGTGTGGGGCAAGCTTTATTACTGGGTGCGCAAATCGGATTTCCTCCCGGCCCGGGTTGACTATCTTGATGAAAAGGGGGTATTGGTGCGCAGCCTGATTTTTACCGACGTAAAAACCATTCGCGGCCGGAAAATTCCCACCCGCTGGATTATGAAAAACCACCTCAAGCCCGGCCGGTATACCGAATTTACCCTGCTCGATGTTGAATTCGATATCAAGATCAGCGACCGGATTTTTTCTTTCCGGGAACTGGAACGGGGAGATTGAGATGAAACTGCTGTTTCGCTTAGCCTGGCGCAATTTATGGCGCAATAAACGACGCAGCCTGATCACCATCACAGCCGTCTCGTTTGCGGTGATGCTCTCCATTGCCATGCGCGGATTGCAGTTGGGCACCTATGATGTCAATATCCGCCATGCGGTGGAACTCTACAGCGGCTATCTGCAGATCCAAAAAACCGGCTACCAGCAAAACCCCTCCCTGCAAAAAAGTTTTCGTTTCGATCCGGCCGTCCAAAAAATAATAGAGCAGCAGCCGGAGATCACCGCCTACGCGCCCCGGGTGGTCAGCGACGGGCTGGTCAGCTTTCAGGATAATTCACTGGGCGCGGCGATTATCGGCATCGATATTGAAAAAGAAAAATCGGTCACGACCTTTTTAAACAAGATTAATAACGGCCGGGTGTTTTCCAGCGACAGCGCGGCCGAGATCGTGGTGGGCGAGAAACTGCTTCGGAATTTAAACGCGAAGCTGGGCGACCGGGTGGTGGTGCTCTCCCAGGGCTTTGACGGCTCGCTGGGAAATCTCAAGTTCACCATTGTGGGAACGCTCAAGACCGGCTCAGCGGATTACGACGTCGCGGCCGTCCTGATGGGCCTCTCCGCCGCCCAGGATTTGCTGACCATGTACGGGCGCATCAACCTGATCGCCCTTTCCCTGGCGAATTTCCACAGCCTGCCGGAAGTAAAAGCAGCTTTGCAGCAAAAATTGTCCCGGGCGGACCTGGCCGTGTTGGACTGGAAGGAGCTGATGCCCGATCTTTACCAGGCCATCGAACTGGATAATGTCAGCGGAATTCTTTTCCTGGCCATTCTGGTGGTGGTGGTGGCCTTCGGGATTATGAACACCATCCTGATGTCGGTGACCGAGCGGTTCCGGGAGTTTGGGGTCAGTCTCTCGATCGGAATGCCCCAGGGCAAGCTGGTGCTGCTGGTCTTTCTGGAAACGGTCTTCATTGCTTTGATTGGGATTGCTCTTGGCAACCTGCTTGCGGCGGGCATTAATTACTATATTGTTCAACACCCGATCGTGCTCAGCGGCGACTTTGCCGATCTCTACGCCGAGTACGGTTTTCTGCCGCGCCTGGAATCGACCCTGCAGCCCGGCGTGTTTATCAATTCGACCGTCACAATTTTTGTAGTTTCTTTGATCACGGCGATTTACCCGATCTACAAAGTATACCGGCTGGAGCCGTTAAAAGGAATTAGCTACACCTAATGATACGAATCAAAAGCTGAGAATTTGACGCTGAGCAACGCTGAGAACAACACGAATAAAAATTAAGGATGGGCATTACAAGCACCAAAGATTCAAGCTATACAAAATTTTTCAACAGAATTCTGCGCAATACAGCGAAAATCTGCGTCAAACTAAAGCCAATTTATGATTCGCATTAATCCGAAGTACATATTTTGAAATCAAGGAGCTACCGATGCTGCTTACCTTAGCCTGGCGCAATATCTGGCGCAATCCGCGCCGCTCGCTGATTGTCATGAGTTCGGTTGTGATCGGGTTGATGGCGATTATGATTTACGATGCGCTCTCTCAAGGTATGATGAACCAGATGCTGGAAAACCAGGTCGGCGCACATGTGGCGCATTTGCAGATCCATAAAAAAGGGTTTAACGACAACAAGATCATACAAAATTATGTTCCCAATCCCGGGGCGGTGGAAACAGCGCTGCAAAACCACCCCAATGTGGCCCACTACAGCAAGCGAGTGTTAACCTTTGGGATTATCAGTAGCACCACTGCTTCTTCCGGAGTTTCCCTGGTCGGGATCGAGCCGGACAGGGAAGCCCGGGTGACCAAGATCAGCCGGTCGCTTATTGCGGGACGCTACCTGAGCGGCGCGCCGCATGAAATCGTTATCGGCCAAAAACTGGCCGAAAAGCTGGATGTGGGCCTCGGCGATAAAGTGGTGGCGATGGCCTCGGCGCTGGGCGGCAGCATCGGCTCGGATATGTTCCGGGTGGTGGGCGTCTACCGCACCTTTAGCTCGGAGTTTGATAAAATCAGCGTCTACATCTCCCTGCAAAGCGCCCAAAACCTGCTGGAACTGGGCGACAATGTCTCCGAATTTGCTGTCATCACCAAGAACCTGGATAAGGAACTGGAGCTGAAAAATGACCTGGTCGCTGTCCTGGGCGACCAGTACGAAGTGCTCACCTACCAGGAACTGCTGCCCCTGCTGATCATGCAGGTGGATATGTACCGCGAGTCCATTTTCATCTTTTACGCCATTATCGGGCTGGCCATGGTCTTTGGCATCATCAACACCATGCTCATGTCGGTATTCGAGCGCATTCAGGAGTTCGGGGTGTTGATGGCCATCGGCTTCAAAAATTCCCGCCTGTTTGTGATGATCCTTTTAGAAGCGCTGCTGCTGGGGCTGGTCGGTACCGCGGTGGGTTTCTGCCTGGGCTACCTGGCCTATCTTCCCCTCTCCGCCCACGGGCTGGATTTAAGCGCCTTTGCGGAAGGGTTGAATTCCTTCGGCGTCGGGACGGTTATTTACCCGGTGCTGACCATCGAGAGCGTGCTGAGCGCCATATCGGTCGTGCCGATCATCGCGGTGCTGGGAGCGCTTTATCCGGCTGTGCGGGCCATTCGCCTGGAGCCGGTCAATGCCATTCGATATATATAGCGAGATGAATCGAGGCGATTATGAGTCATGAAATTATCCGAACCGAATCACTGACCAAAATTTACCAGGACAACGGGGTGCCGGTAACGGCGCTGAATGAGGTCTCGCTGTCGATTGCCGCGGGCGAGTTTGCCGTAATTGCCGGGCCGTCCGGGTCGGGTAAAACCACCCTGCTGAACCTGGTTGGCGCGCTGGATAAGCCCACCTCGGGAAAGGTGTTCCTGGAGGGCGCGGATCTCTCCCGGATGTCCCGCAATGCTTTAAGTGAGCTGCGTCTGCAAAAGATCGGCTTTGTTTTCCAGGCCTATAATCTCATCCCGGTGCTTACCGCGCTGGAGAATATCGAGTTTACCATGATGCTGGCCGGGCTGGGAGAAAAGGAGCGCAAAGAACGGGCCTTCTCGGTGATGAAAGAGCTGGGCATTGCCGAACTGGCTCACAAGCGCCCCAATGAGATGAGCGGCGGCCAGCAGCAGCGCGTAGCCGTGGCCCGGGCCATTGTCAACAATCCTTCCATTGTCTTAGCCGATGAGCCGACCGCTAACCTGGACACCGCCACCGGCGCCGATTTGCTGAACCTGATGGAGCGTATGAACCGCGACCGGCAGATTACCTTTGTCTTCTCTTCGCACGATCCCCAGGTGATCGAGCGGGCAAAACGCCTGATCATGCTCCGAGACGGCCGGATTGTGGAAGACCGGATGATTGAAAAATCGGCCTTGTAACCATGCAGTGGATAAAGCGCTTCTGGCTTTGGCTTATCCTGATCGGCGCATTTGCTCCGCTGGCCGCCCAAACCGAGTGGAACTTCAGCGGCTACCTGAGCAATCTGCCGGTTTACCAGGCCGGGATGAAAGATTTTCTGGGCTCGGGCCGCTCGCTGGCCTTAGACCTGAACCGCCTGCGGCTGCGCCCGACCTTCTATTGGGGCGAGAACACCCGTATTCACCTGGAATATGAAATTGATGCGCTTTATCAGCAAAATGCGGGATTGCTCTTTGCCTTGCCGCAAAAAACCAACCGGCAGCGTTTTAATTGGCGCTGGCAGCCGGTTGCCAAAGCGCATATTATGCTGATCCACTATATCGACCGGCTCTACCTGCGCCGGGATTTTTCCTTTGGCAATCTCACCATCGGGCGGCAGCGGGTGGCCTGGGGTACCGGGCGCATCTGGAACCCCACCGACCTGTTCAACCCCATCAACCCGGCCTCCTTCGATAAAATCGAAAAAGACGGGGCCGACCTGGTCAGCGCCAAAATC
Organism: Calditrichota bacterium; assembly: GCA_024275555.1. GTDB lineage: Bacteria > Calditrichota > Calditrichia > RBG-13-44-9 > J075 > JAJRYW01. The sequence goes on from JAJRYW010000330.1 coordinate 5,479, forward strand.
TACCTGGGCAACTTCACCGATCTCACCCTGGTTTTTAACCCGCAGGATTCCTGGCGGCAGAGCAATGCCGGCTATCGCTTCCGCACCAATTACCGGGAGTATGACCTTTCCCTGGTGGGCGGCTACTTTGATAAGCGGCTTACTCTTGGCGGCGATTTTGCCGGCAATCTCTACGACGCCGGGGTGCGGGGAGAATGGCTGCTCTCGGCCGATAAAAATAACCTGCGCCGCAACTATATCAAATGGGTTGCCGGGATCGACTACCAGTTTACCTCGAAACTCTACGCGTTATTCGAGTACCATTTCAATGGACAGGGGGCCCGTCGCCGCCAGGACTATGATCTGCTTTCCCTCTTAAACAGTTCTATCCTTAACCTGAACCGCCGCTATCTCTTTACCCAGGTTAATTTGCAATTGCATCCCCTGGTCAACACATCGCTGGGGTACAACGCCAACCTGGTTGACGGCAGCGGGTTTGTCTTCGCTGCACTCACTTATTCGGTTAAGGAAAACACCGAGCTTGGCGTCGGCGGACAGCTTTTTTACGGATCGGATTTCAGCGAATATTGGTTTTATCCCAATTCGTTTTTTCTGCGGGGGGAGTATTATTTCTGAGGTGATCGGTAAGTAACGGCAATTATTGAGACGTGAATTAATGCTGTATGACGATTGTTTTGTTGGTCTCGTGTTGCTTCTGATTCTATAACGTGGCGCCGCTCCAACGGAGCCCCGTTGGGGTTGGCATTGGAGCGGGGCAGGCAGTCGATGCATTCCCAAAGAGGGAACATGCTACTGACAAGAACAAATGGCATGAAACATTAGTTTCCGATAAGATGAAATGTATTTGTGTAGTTGCCTTCATGCCGTGGTAATGTCCCCCCCTTATAGACGCGTGAATAAATTCGAGAAGACCGCCGTTTCTCCGGTAGCCGCATTGCGGGTAATCGGAATGCGGCTATCTTGGAGAGAATTATCGTCTACGTATCTCTGTCAAGCTGAAGCTTGACACTCCTGCTTTTCCGCCTTTCGTCCATCCCAGCGCAGTTGTCAAGCTGATGGACTTTGAAAAATTAACCGGGCCACTTTAAAAAGCATGTAAGCCGATAGCCGCTTCCGGCCTACCGGAATTGCGAAACACCGCTATGCGCAGTCTAAAGCCTGCGCCTACCGGTATATCAGATATGGTCCGGTTATTTAATCAAAATTCATAAGCTTGACAGTCCTACCGGTTAAGTTTGTTTTTCCGGATTCAGACTCCTGCGGTTACTCATTAACATTACGAGCAGGAGCGCCAAACTTCAGTTTGGCCGTGATAATAATTTCTATCTTGTTGGAGAGAATTATCGTCTACGTATCTCTGTCAAGCTGAA
>JAJRYW010000331.1 GCA_024275555.1 Calditrichota bacterium
ATTAACGATACAAAACAGGTGCTATCCATTTGTCGGCAAAAGTGGAGAAGGGGAGACATACAAGCTCATCCGGAATAAATGCCCCGAATTGAAGTTCCTGTTGGCAATTCCTTTTGACAAACACCTATCAAGACACAGCGAAAATAAAAAAACGAGTGCTTGCAATAACGGGGTAAAGCAAAAACGTGACATCTTGTCACTAAATAATATACATTTTCCCGTTTATGAATTAATCAGGTTAATTCTTAGAAAACACCATTACAAATTGTTGGGTTTGTGTATTTAAATTCGTTTTTCTCAACTCAATGAATAAACATTCTTAGAACCGGATTCGAAAGAACCATCACCCTCGGGTTATCTACTCCGATAAAAACAAGCAAAGATATAATTTGTTGTTCCTCTATGTTTTGTTTTAAACGATTCAGAAAAGTCAGGGTGATGATTTATGTTTTGATGAGCCGGATAAAATCTCCATCTTTATCCTGTTCATCCTGTTCATCCCGTCTAAAATTAAGACTGAATAGTTCTCCCGATTTTGAATTGGGCGGATAAGGTACGGCGATTTGGCGCAGCCTACAACATCGGAACAAATTTTTATTACGGGGGTTGATAGAAAGAACTGTATGATTTTAGGTGGATAGGCTGAAGGGGTTTAGGCTAAAGCCGCAGCCCTGGCCTTAACATTAGGCTGTGGAGCACCTAAACACCTACAGCCTAACCCCCTGATTACCAACGGAGGAAAAAAATATGTTTTGGGATCCAACTTTTTTACTGCTAATCCCGGCGATGATCTTTGCTTTCTACGCCCAGAGGCGGGTGAGCAGCGCCTACGGCAAATACAGCCAGGTGGGCAATATGCGCGGAATGACCGGCTACCAGGCCGCCCGCCACATCCTGCACGCCAACGGCTTAACCGAAGTCTCGGTGGAAGAAGTGGGCGGCAAACTGAGCGACCACTACGATCCCCGCGATAAAACGGTGCGTCTCTCCAGCGAAAACTACCACCAGCCTTCCGTGGCCGCTTTGAGTATCGCCGCCCACGAAGTCGGCCACGCCTTGCAGCACGCCCAGGGCTACGCCCCGCTGAAACTGCGCCACAGCATCCTGCCGGTCTCCAACTTCGGCTCCATGCTGGCCTTTCCCCTGGCCATTATCGGCTTGCTCTTCAGCGCCCCTTCACTGATCAGCATTGGCATCCTGGTCTTCACCGCGGTGATTGCCTTCCACCTGGTTACACTGCCGGTAGAGTTTAACGCCAGTTCCCGGGCCATCGAGCAACTGACCCGGCACGGTCTGGTGGCCGAGCGGGAAGCCCGGGAAGCCAAGAAAGTGCTCAACGCCGCCGCGCTAACCTACGTGGCCGCCGCCTCGATGGCCGTGGTCAACTTAATCCGCTTGCTGATCTTGAGAAATATGGCCGATGATTAACCCCTTTCGGGGCCTTTATCCGCAAAGTTTTGTCGATTTGTTCTGTCGATAACGCCCCGGCCGACCGGGGACCGAAGCAACCGAAAAAAAGGCCGCCGGGCCTGGCCCGGCGGCCTTTTTGAGGGGAAGAATGGCTTATTCAAAATGCAGCTTAACATCGCTGCAAATTAAATTCTCAGCCAGGTTGCTGCGCTTAATTTCCAGGAAAACATTGATAACCCCTTCGAACTCGCCTTGAACAACGCCGTGTCCTTTGTAGACATACGGCTGCAGGGGCGCATAGCCGCCAAGTTGTTTGGCATTTTTATTCTGTTCTTCGACCTCACTAAAGTCGACCAATTCAACCCCTTCGGGTAAGTTGTCTAACTGTTTTCTGATGGCGGCGGCCTGCCGTTTGGTGAAGATTTTAAAGTTAAAAGCAAACTCCGCCGACTTGATTTTGCGTACTTTAAACACACGCGCTCCCAGGTCGGGCTTGCTTTTTTCAAACATGGGGATAAATTCTTCCGCCACCTCGTTGGGCAGGCACAGGTAGGTGTAGACTTCCATCTCCAGAAGCTCGCGCATCATTTCGCCCATGGTTTCCCGGCGGATGCCGCTTTTGCGATGGAAAAAGAAATTGAAATTATCCCCTTTGGCATAGCGGAAACCCCGCAACAACCCTTTGGCGTAAAGAAAGGGCGCCTTGATGACTAACTCCGAATACTGTGTTGCCATACATTCCTCCTGCATCAATCCTAATATATTCAAGCATGTTCGGATGCTATCCGGCAATGTTTACCTGCATTCCGAAACTCCTGTTTTATTTGCTACGGTTTTAAATATTCGGCCAGCCATTCATGCACGGTTTTCCACCACAATTCCGCGTTTTGCGGTTTTTGCACAAAGTGATCTTCATCGGGGAAAAAGAGCAGCCGGGAAGGCACGCCTTTCATTTGCAAGGCCGTAAAGAGTTGCAGCCCCTGGGTATAGGGAACCCGGTAGTCCCGCTCCCCGTGGATGACCAGCATGGGCGTTTCAAAATTGTTTACATAGTGCACCGGATTCCATTTATAATAGAGCGATCCGGCTTCCCACGGCGCGCCGTTGAATTCCCAGATGGGAAACCACAGTTCTTCCGTTGCGCCAAACATGCTGACCTGCTCGAACACGCCGTCATGGGAGACCAATACTTTGAAGAGCCGGTCGGGATTGTGTCCTGCAATCCAGTTGATCATAAACCCGCCGTAGGACGCGCCGGCGGCGCCAACCCGTTCCGGATCGAGAAAATCAAAGTTTTCCAGCGCCCATTTAGTACCCAGGACAATATCCTGATAGGGAGCGCCGCCCCAGTCTTTGCTGACTGCATCGCAGAACGCCTGCCCGTATCCCCGCGAGCCGTGGAAGTTGATCATAATGGTCACGTAACCCGGCGCGGCAAACATCTCCGCATTCCAGCGATAGTGAAACCGGTCCCCCCAGGCCCCCTGCGGGCCGCCGTGGATCAGGTTCAGCAGCGGATATTTCTTTGCCGGGTCAAACCGGGGCGGCTTAACCATCAGCAGGTGCACCGAG
>JAJRYW010000332.1 GCA_024275555.1 Calditrichota bacterium
ATTTCCAATATTCAATTTTTAAAGTTTCTCCGGGTCAATGTTTATATATATATCTTTCAAATCCGAGTAGATGTCCAGGGCTTCGGTGCCGGGCTCCCGGGTGCCGTTTCCGGACTGGCGCAATCCCCCGAAGGGCATGTGCGGTTCACTGCCGTAAGTTCCTGCATTGATCACCGCTACGCCGGCCTGGATTTTATGCGCAAATTCGGTGGCGCGATGGATGCTGCGCGTGTGAATGCAGGCCGTCAGTCCGTAGGGCGAATCGTTGGCCATCTGCAGGGCGGCTTCAAAATTCTTAACGCGATACAGACAGGTGATCGGGCCGAACAGCTCGGTGGTGGAAATTTCATCATGAGGATCCACCTGTTCGATGAGGGTAGGGGCCATGTAAAAGCCCTGTGCGTGCGTATCACCGGTCAATCGATGTCCGCCGGCCAGAATGACCGCTCCATTTTGTTCGGCACGCCTGATGACCGCCAGCATATTGTCCAGCTGTTTGCGATTGATCACCGGGCCGAGGTCGTCGTTATCGTCCGGTCCGACGGTTAGTTCACCCGTGCGCTGCACCAGCATGGTACGCAGTTGATCATAGACGCTGTCAAAGATAATAATCCTGCTGCCCGACGCGCAGCGCTGCCCGGCGTTGCTGAAGGCCGACAACAGTATCCATTTGGCCGCCGCTTTTAGATCTGCATCATCGCAGACAACCAGGGGATTTTTGCCGCCCAACTCAAGCGAAACCTTTGCCAGGCGTGCGCCGGCCACGGAGGCGATTTTCCGGCCAACCGCAGCGGACCCCGTAAAGCTGATCACATCAACACCCGGATCGGCAACCAGCGGTGCCCCGGCTTCCTCACCGTATCCCTGCACGATATTCAAAACGCCGGGAGGCAAGCCGGCCTCATGAGCGATTTTGCCGAAATACCAGGCCGTGGCCGGTGTGTCTTCAGCGGCTTTCAACACAGCGCTGTTACCGCAGAGCAATGCCGGAAACACTTTCCAGGCCACATTGGCGATCGGCGTGTTGGCGGCAATAATTAGTCCGGCAACCCCCAGCGGCTGCCGCACGGTCATGGCATATTTGTTGGGCACCGCACTGGTGGTGGTCCGGCCGTAAAACCGGCGGCCTTCTCCGGCTATAAACTCGCCCAGGGCAATGGCGCCGCCGGTTTCACCCAAGGCAGCGCCGGGAGCCATTCCGGTTTCCGCGGCAACGACGGCCGCGATCTCCCGGCGGTATTTACGCAGGGTCCGGGTAATTTCATACAGCAGGTCCCCGCGCTGTACCGGTGTAAGACTGGCCCACGCAGGCTGGGCGTTTCTTGCGGCCCCCACCGCTTTGTGGACATCATCGGTTCGGGAGCGCACCACTTTATACAGTTCTTTGCCGGTGTCCGGAGACAGCTTGCCGAATGTGTTTTGCGACATTGCCTCCGACTCTTTTCCATCAATCCAGTTGGGAATTATACCGGGGATGTTATTCGGACTCATTTTAGCCCCACTTTTTTTAGTTTGGTAATAGTTCATCGCAGAGTCGCAGCTTCCGGCCCATAGGGCCTATGGCCTACGCCCCGGGGGAGAGCGCAAAAGGTCATCTTTTTTTCGTTATTTCGTGCTTACTTTCTCCTGTCTGGGTCCGGTTTATCCGGGTAAATTATAGTCATTATTCTGGATTCGATATGAAACATTATAAAAAGAGCGGAGCGCAACGACATCTTTCATTATTCATTCGTCCCTCATCAATCGTCATTCCCCATCACCAGGCGGTGTAGCCCCCGTCCACGATGAGTTCGGTGCCGGTCACATAGGAGGATGCCGATGATGCCAGAAAAAGTAGCGGGCCCCGCAGATCTCCGGCCTGTGCCATTCTTCCCATGGGTACGCGACTGCAGAATTTGCGTTTAAACTCTTCATCCTGGTCTCCGAGCACCCCGCCCGGTGACAGGGCATTGACCCGCACCCCCCGGGGAGCCCATACTGTCGCCAGATATCGGGTCAGGTTGATTACGGCCGCCTTGGAGGCGCCGTAAGCCGGCGGCTTGAGAAACGGCGGATCGCCGGGGATGTGATCGTAAAACCGTTGATCCGGTGAAACACCGGCATACAGCGAGCCGATGTTGATGATCGAACCGCGTCCCGCTGTCGCCATCCGGCCGCCAAAGACCTGGCTGACAAGAAAAACGCCCAGCGTGTTGACTTCGAGAATTTGCCGGTTTTCTTCCAGTGGGATATCTTCCAGCAGATAGCCGTCTGCCGCAGCGGAGGGAGGTCGGTCGATTCCGGCATTGTTCACCAGGATGGTGGGGATGCCGAAGATTTCAACGCATTGTCCACAGGCGGCTTCGAGGGACGACCGGTCCCTGACGTCGGTACGGTAAAGTATAAGGCGTGTCTCATCAAAGCCCGACTGCAGCCGGCGGTATTCTTCACTGACCGGGGCATCGGGAAGATCAAGGGCGAATACCGAGGCTTGTGCCTCAAGCAGGGTTTCAATCCAGATCGGTCCCAGTTTGCCCAAGGCTCCGGTGACGACGGCCACCTTCGATTTTAAGCTGAACATGTTATTCAAGATGCAGCGGCCTCCGCCCAGCGTTCGGAACCATTCAGCACCTCGATGGAGATGTCGTCATCTTCTTTCAGGGCCCGGCGGGTAGCCCGCCCGATGACTTTGTCGATCTCATAAGGATGCAGACCGTCGCCCGGCGATTTGATGGCAAGGTCTTCGCGCCGGATGGTATGACCGGCCGGAAGATCCCGGGCAGCCACAATTTTTTTGCCCATCTTGGTGATCGGGTTGACCTCACTGTCATACGTCCGCTTGATCCCGTCTCCCAGGGCAGCCTTGGTACGTTCCAAATCGCGCACCATCTTGCGAAACCCGATGGGTTCCAGGGAAAAAGCATGGTCGGTACCTTTCCAGGTGTGATTGAGGGTGAAATGCTTTTCGACAATCCTGCTGCCCAGCATGTAAGCGGCTACCGCCATGGCGATGCCATTGTCATGGGATGACAAACCGACCACAATATCGGGGAAGCGTTCGCGAAAAGTGGTGATGACGCGCAAATTCAGTTCGCTGAATTCAGCCGGATATCCTGCCGTACACTGTAAAATGCACAGCTGGGGGTTGCGCGGCATGATGGCGTCATAGGCCCGGTTGACATCTTCCATGGTCCCCCCACCGGTACTGATAATCATTGGTTTTTGAAATTCGGCGACGTGGGTGAGTAACGGGATGTTTTTCAGCTCGCCGGATGCCATTTTATAAAAAGGCAAGTCGAGTTTTTCCAGAAAATCAGCACTGGCAAAATCAAAGGCGGTGGCAAACAGGGTGACCCCGATTTCTTTGGCGTAATCCATGAGTTCCTTGTATTCAATGTAGCCGAATTCCAGAAATTCCCGGTGTTCTCCGTAGGTTGCGCCATAGCTGTTGGGATTGTCATAGGGCTTGTTATAACCTGCCTTGGTAAACAGCGACCGGTTGTCTCTTTTTTGCAGTTTTACGGCGTCAGCACCGCATTCTTTCGCCACCCGGAACATCTCTTTGGCGGTCTCAAGTTTGCCCTGGTGGTTGTGGCCGATTTCGGCGATGACGTAACAGTCACTGTCGTCTTGAACGATTTTACCGTCCAGTATTATTTTTCGCATTGTTAGTCCTCCCTTGCAAAATAATTGGTTTCCCCGAATACAAAAATTGGTGATGGGTTGATTAGTTGTTGATGTGGCCGCAAAAAGGCACAAAAACTACAAAAAGAAAATTTTATACTTAATAATTACAGTAGGTTATAAGATCAAGATTCAAAAATTTTGACTTTTTACAAGATTGTCAAATATGGATTTATCCCATTATATAGGAACGAACGTTACAAACAGCGCAACGGCATCATTGTTCCCGGGTCCCACGGCCGTCCGTCCGGCTTTGTGCAAACATATCACAAACTTCACGTACGGCGCCATAGCCGCCTGGGCGGCTTGTGCGGTATACGGCGTGGGCGATAACATCCGGATGTGCGTCGTGAACCACAATGGGCAGAGCGACGCACATAAGACAGGGCAGATCGTTGATGTCGTTACCCACAAACGCTACCTCGGCCAGAGAAATGCCTGACTCCCCGGCAATACTTTCCAGCGCGGCACGCTTGTCCCGGCAGTCCTGTACACAGCGAATCTTCAGCTTGTGAGCCCGGGCTGAAACCACCGGATTGGCCTCGGTGGAGATGATAACAGTTTCAATTCCCAGCTGTTCCAGTTTCTGCAGGCCGAGGCCGTCACTTCGAAAACAGCGTACGGCCTCAGTGCCGTCCTGCAGGACATAAACCATGTTGTCGGTGAACACACCGTCAAAATCAAAAGCGATCAGGCGAATGTTACCGATTATTTTTTCTATCTTATGAGTGATTTTTATTTGAGACAAATTTCATTCCGCCCGTGGGTGGATATCGCACTCCCGTCAAGTGCGCTGCCAATGCTAAAGCTGTTGTTTATAACCCGTCCTGCGCCAGGCTGAGTCTTGTGCCGGATTGTCGTTTTCACCTTAATTATAAATCATGGTACCCTACTTGCCGTAGTTTCGTTTGAAAATATTTCCCCGGTCGTGGGTCCCGCATGGAGTTTGGGATCGGTGCCCGTTTCGGTTTTTTCCAGGTGCAGGCCGGCAGCCGAAGAAACCTCCGCCGGGAAAACCGATCCGTCCTGTATTCGATAGGCCCGATCCGCCACTTCCAGAAGGGCGGTTTGGTGGGAGATCGCCAACATGGTAATTTCCCCCCGCAGTTTCCGTAATGTATTACAAATGGCCGCTTCACTTACCGGGTCGAGTGCGGTTGTGGCTTCGTCGAGTACCAGCAGTTTGGGCTTGCGTACGAGCGCGCGCGCGATGGCAATGCGCTGACGCTGGCCGCCGGACAGCTTGAGGCCGCGCTGGCCCACCGAGCTGTACATGCCTTTGGGCCTTTTTTCGACAAACTCCCAGATTCCTGCCTTGCGTAGCGCTGCTTCCGCTTCCCGTTCCGTGACATTCGGATCTCCCAGAGAGATGTTTATAAAAATAGAATCGTGAAGCAGCAGCGTTTCCTGGGGTACGTAGCCGATCATGCGCCGCCATTGGTGCAGATCCGCCTGTGCCAGCGGTAGGTCGTCGAGCCAGACCTCACCGGTTTTCGGACGTAGCAGGCCGATGACCAGGTCCACAATGGTTGTTTTGCCGGCGCCCGACGGGCCGACGATTACGGTGATTTCCCCGGCTGGAAAGACAAGCGATATATCGTTGAGGACGTTGTTTTTCGAATAAGCAAACGATACTCGCTCCAGGCGAATGGCCCGTTTTAACTCCGGTTTCCGGTCCCCAAGCTTCGGTTCGCGCATTTTCTGTGCGATCTCAAGGGTCTGGGTCATGGACCAGTAACTGTTTTCGAGGACACTCATTGTTTGATACTGTTTCTGGATTTTTCCGAGCTTGCCCAGGATGCGGCCAAGTAGCAGGATTAAAATCATGACGGCTGTCGGTGCCATGCCCCAGATAACAATCGTCACATAGATGGCAAGCAGCATAAAGGTCACTTTCATGGCCTCCTGGTAGGCTCCCAGTGACTCTTTGCTGATAATTTCTTTTTGCAGGGCATTTTTTAATTTATTGGTTTTGCCAATCAGGATGGCTTCCGCCCGATCTTCACGTGCCATGGCTTTGAGGGGTTTGATGGATAGAATGCTGTTGACAAATTCCGAAGACATGGACTTTCTTACTTTTACCTGGCGGCGGCCGGCCCGTCTGGCCTTTTTTACAAACCGATTTAGCGGATACCAGAAGAACAACCCCGCTGCCAGGGCAATCAGGGTCGCTTTCCAGGATACCATCATGGCGATCACGACATAAATCACCGTGTGGATAATAACGACGATGATGGAAACGCCGGTGGCATAGGCCTTGGCTGTTTGAGACGTTTCACCTCCCATGGCGGCCGCAAGCTTGCCGATGGGCTGGCTGAGATGAAATTCCCAGCGCGCCAGCATATATGCCCGTAACATTTGCTGGCGTAACTTTGTCGTTAAATGCGCCACCGTGTATCCGACGTTGCGGTTGGCAATCAGAACCAGCACGGTTTTCAACAGCATGGCGGTCAGGATCAGCATCAACAGGAGTTCCAGCGTCGGGGTCAAGCCGATGGCGTTAAAAATGTCCTGGATCATCTTCCCGGCCGCGGTTGACTGTTTGCCGGTTGCACCCTGGGTTTCTCCCAGTGCGATAGTCAGCAGTGGCAGCATCGCCGACAAGCCAATACCTTCGGCGATGCCGGATAACAGCAGGGCGGCCAACATCGACAGGGTTCGCCACGGGTACTGTCGGAAAATGATAATAACAAGGCGCATCGTTTTTAGAAATCCAAACTTTCTGTTAATTAAACGTCCGATCAGCCGGTTTGAGCGGTTTGATAAGCGGCAGCAAATGCCTGACCAATGTGCTCGATCTGCTCCGATGTGTGACCGGCACTCATACTGCAGCGCAGCAAAGCGCCGCCATCGGGCGTGGCCGGCGGCAGCACCAGGTTGACGTACACACCGTGTTCCACCAGTCGATTCCAGATGGCCAGGGCTTCGACTTTGTCTTCCTGCCTGATGGCGATAATGGGACTGGATTCCGGTCCCAGCGAAAGACCCAGGTTCTGCAGCTTTTGATAAAGCATGTCGGCATTCTTCCAGAGGCGGCGGCGCAACTCCGGTCGCGTGCGCAAAATATTTAATGCCTTGCGTGTCGAGGCGATGATCCCCGGTGACGACGATGCAGTGAATACGTAGGGCCGGCTTGCATAGCGCACCAGGTCCAGTTGCCGATGGTTGCTGACGCAAAACCCGCCGATGGTGCCCAGGCTTTTACTGAAAGTGCCGACGATAAAGTCCGTCTCATCTTCCATACTGGTCTCCTCGGCAAGTCCCCGCCCGTTTTCGCCAAGAACGCCCAGGGAATGGGCCTCGTCTACCAGCAGATAAGCGCCGTATTTGCGTTTTACCGCGGCGATGTCCGCCAGGGGCGCACGATCTCCCAGCATGCTGTAAAGGCCTTCCACAACAATCAGGACATTTGTGTTGCGTTTCGCAAGCCGTCGCAGCCGTTTTTCCAGATCATTTACATCGTTGTGCCGAAAGCGAATGACTTCGGCGCTTCCCAGGCGGCATCCATCATAAATGCTGGCATGGCAGTCCGCATCCAGCAGGATGACCTCATCGGGACCCACCAGGGTGGAGAGCATCGCCAGGTTGGCAATATAGCCGGTGGAAAAGACAATCGTATTGCGGTATCTAAAAAAATCCGCCAACTCCTTTTCCAGGGCCACATGGCCTGAAAAGGTTCCATTGGCCATCCTGGATCCGGTGGTGCCGGTCCCCGCCCGGCGGGTGGCCTCGCAGGCGGCCTTGATACAATCGGTATCAAACGAAAGCCCCAGATAATTATTGCTGCCGGCCAGGATCATGCGACGGCCGTTGACAACAGCTTCTGTGGCCGAAATAATCTCTTCCATGACGATATTGAAAAAGGCACTGCATTGCTGTTCAATTGATTGACGGGCAGCTGCCAGCGGCTGGAATTTATCGAAAATATTCATTGTCAGCCATCCTCGTTCAATTTTTAGATTTGCAGAACAAGGTCCTCAACGGTACGTACATCCGGTAGGATATTTAACGGAATAGAGATATCAAAGCGGTCTTCCACGATTTCCAGAATCTTCATGACTTTTAGTGAATCAAGGCCCAGTTCGCCCACCAGATCCGTCTCCGGCCTGATTGCATATCCCTCCGGAACAAATGATTGGAGGATTTGGTAAATCTGTTGCAACATGTTTCCGTTTGCCTGCATAACCTTTCATTTCCTTCCTTCGACCTTCGACATTTATACACAGCCGTGATTTACACCCCGGTGTGCCACTGCAAAGTGCGCTGCAGACCCTCGGCCAGCAGGATTCGGGGAGTCCAGCCGGTACTTGTGCTCAGGGCCCCATTATCGCTGATCCAGTCGGTATGCTGCAGCTCACGAATTTTCCCGGGGGTTAGCATGGGTGCATAACCGAAAGCCCGGGCGGAGACCAGGTTAAGCATGGCGATCAGTTTTGCCAGGATCAGCGGGACCCTTATGCAAACCACGGGTCTGTCGCCTCTCAGGTGTCTGGCCGTGGCGATTACATCATGCCAGGAGTATCCGCCGGGTTTTCCATCATGCAGCTCAAACGTGCGGCCCTGACCGTTGTTGCAATTCAGCCAGCGTACAATACCCTCTACCAGGTCTTCCACAAAAATCAGAGAAAAACGGCCCTGGCCGGACCCCGGCAGCGGAGCAACGCCCCTTGCCATCCGGCGCCAGACAGGCAGCAGCTCCCGATCGCCCGGGCCATATACCGCACATGGCCGAAAAACGGTCCATGGCATTTTAGCAGATTCAGCGGCCAGTACCTCCTCTGCCAATCGTTTGCTGGCAGCGTAAGGAGATAGCTGAGGTTCCCGGGCTGCCAGCGATGACATCAATAAAAAACGCGGCGCCGGGTGTTGTTCGGTCGCCGCTTGTACCAATTGTGCCACGCCATTTACATTTACATGATTGAATTGCGCCTGGGTGGCTCCGCGCACCGTGCCGGCGCAATGTACTATAGTATCCACTCCGCGGACCAGCTGCAGGAGACTTTGATGGTCTTCAAGGTCGCCCTCTATCCATTCGGCGGGAAGGCCGGCGGGCCGTTTGGAAGCCGATGCAGGGCGGAACAGAGCGCGGATATGCCAGCCGTTGGATGTCAATCGTCGTATCAATGCGCCGCCGATAAATCCCGTACCCCCGGTTAAGGCTAACGTGCGAGGCATGGAGCTCTCCCATCAGACGCATTTTTAAACGATTTATTCATCCGCCTTCACGTTCAAACAGGGCGAAAACCTGATCTGCAAGCTGAACAAAAAAGGCGTTCGGCAGTGATTTCCGCTGCTTCACCCGTCTTTGATTCATCGGTTATGCTTGTTTGTTGTATCAAATTCAAGGTTAGACAGCCCGCTGGCGGAGCGTTGCGGCGTAAAGGTCTACGCTGGGTTCTTTTGATAGTTTGGCAGAGATCCGTTTCAGATACTCTTTGCGAGCTCCCGAGCGGGACAGCTTGCCGGACGTCGTTCTGGGTAAGGTATTGCGAGGCACGAGTTCAATCAGACAGTCAATGCCAAACTCCTTGCGTACCAGGCTGTGTAAACGCTCACGCAATTCAGCGCGCTTCTTTTCATCTGATTCACGGCACTGGACCATCATAACGGCCTGCTCCTGCCCATCCTGGCCGGGCACCGAAAAGGACGAGGCATCCCCCGTACGTACTTCGGATTGCTGTTCCGCCACATACTCCAGGTCCTGGGGCCAGATATTGCGACCGTTGATGATGATCAGGTCCTTTTCACGCCCTGTAATTGCGAGGCTGTTTCCAATGCGATAGGCCAGGTCGCCGGTATTCAGCCAGCCCTCAGGAGATAAAACTTCCCGGGTGGATCTGAGATCGCTGAAGTAACCGGACATGACGCTGGGTCCCCGGACATAGAGGGTTCCACAGTGCCGTTCCGGCAGCACCCGCCCCCGGGTATCTCTGATTTCCACTTCGTAACCTGGTAGCGGTGCTCCGCAATTAATAAAGGTATGTGAGGGTGTCGTCTCGTTGTCGTGAGCGGGATGCAGGGGCAGGGCTTTTTGCTGTTCAGCAAGCGCTGTGCGCTCCACATGATCGACATCGATTCCCTGGCCCAGGGGGGCAAAGCTTACCGCCAGGGAACATTCCGCCATACCATAGCAGGCTACGTATGAACGTCGGTCAAACCCGCTGGGTGCTAAAAGACTGGCAAATTTATCAAGCGGATCGGTGCGAATTGTTTCCGCACCGACGCCGGCAAGACGCCAACTGCTAAGGTTGAACTTATCTGTTTCATTTTCCCGAATGCGGTGGGCGCACAATTCGTAACCAAACGGCGGACTGATGGACAGGGTCGCTTGATTTTGGGAAATCAGGCTCAGCCACATCCGCGGACGCATGGCAAAATCCCGGGTACTCAGGAAATCCACCGACAGCTGAGCCGCCATGGGGGACAACACCAGGCCGACGAGTCCCATATCATGGTAATAGGGAAGCCAGGATACCGCCCGGTCACCGGGCCGAACCTGGATGCCGTATTTAAGAATAGCGAACAGGTTGCTCAGCACAGCTTTCTGGGTGATCATCACGCCCCGGGGAAATCGAGTGCTGCCGGAAGTGTACTGCAGGTAGGCCACCTCGTTTGGTTGAGAGGGTCGCAACCGGGTATTGGGTTCCATCAGATCGTAATAGTCCTGTGGAGTGCCGATAAAACGTAATTTTAATCCCTGGGCGGCTTCCGTCAGGTAGGGAAGAAAGTCCTCGGAGGCCATGGCAATTTCAGCCTGGCAGATTGACAGCAGTCTTTCCAATTGGGAGACATATGCCTGGCGGCCACCCAGGTGGATTGAAGCCGGCAGCGGAACGGGAATCAAACCTGCGTACTGACAGGCGAAAAAGAAACGCATAAAGTCAGGATGGGTTTCCGCCACCAGGGCTACGCGCGCACCGTGGTTAATTCCCAGGTCCATAAAACGGCGTGCCAGCGACTGGGCGTCTTTCTGTAATTCTGAGTAGGGCAGCCGTGCGTATAATTTTCCTCCACCGGTATAAAAATTATACCCGGTTTTTCCCCGGGCAGCGTAGTCGAGTGCTTCTGCTAGCGTAGAAAAATCTGCAATTCGTAACGGCAGATCATTAGCGGCCGGTGTAGCATCCATAGCAACTATAGCCTCCTTGTTTAAATCAAGTCCGCGCAGGCGATTCACTCCCCCAAGAATCATCTGCTCAACTTAAAATCTGCAGCCTATCCCCTGATCTTCATCCTTTGCCATTTCAATTCAGGGCAGTGCTGCCGATGGTTGGGCAATACCTGATTTGCAATTAAATGTCAACTTCCGTACATCGCAATCCGGCTTAAATGGGTATACTACCGCAAAAGATGTTTTTTTTTGCGATAGCATGCCTGCTCATTTTCGATCATTCCGGGGGTTAATTTTACACATATAGATCGTTTAAGAGAGCGCCAAATCTTACAATAGACAAATGCCGCGTCTGCGGGGACGTTCGAACGCAAACCTTTATCACCTGCGGGTTAAGAGTCGTGACCGAAACGCAGTAAAGGCCGTGTTTTGTCGTCCTGCCGAATTTTTCGGCTCCTGCCGATTGCCATATTTTAGTAGAAAAATTACTGGGTTAACCAAAAAAAACTACAATTTTAAAAAAGCCTACCATGTATTTTTGGAACTGTAAAGTAATTGTCTTAAATATTTTAAAAAAATTTAAAGTTAAGATGCCAAAATTATTTAATTAATCAGTAATATCGTTAGCAGTCAGGAAAATTTAATGTCGATAATTTCAATTAACCCTGAACCTGAAATCGATTACAAGGAAATATGAAAAATTCTTCAAACAGTAATTATCTATTCGGGTTTGTCAATAGCGAATTTTCTGAATGCCCGGTGCGCAACACACAACCCAGTTTTCAGGTAATAGTGCACCGTTGAAAGATCCACAATCATTCGAACCCGTGAACGCTTGCCATGAGATCGCCGTTACCGGTCGCACAATATCTTTTCCACGAGTTGCCAATCGCCGGGCGAATCGACATCTATGGCTGCTTCCGGGAATGGCATGACCACGGCACCCGCTTTAATTCCCATACGTTGCGAAATCCGGCCTAAAGCTTCAGTGAGGGACAAATGTCTCAGTAGATAACGCAGGACCGTTGACCACCCCAAAATCGTAATCATACGCAGGGGGTTTTTACGCCGGGTTTCGATGCTACGCCAGAAATCCGCCGCCAGCCGCGCCTGCGGGGTCAGGAAGGCAAACAGGTTACAGCCGCAGTAAGCCCCATCCTGCAAGCGAATGGCGGTTCTGCGGGTTTCGGGATAGGCGGCTTGCACCACTTCATGCAAAGCTACCCCCACCACGACGTCACAATCCGTCGTCTGCGCCCGGGAACAGAAATAATCCACAATACGGGTGTTTAGCAGGGCATGGTCGGCGGTGGTCAAAAGAATGGGGGTTTCGTCCGCCAAGGATTCGAGGACATGGAGGGCGCTCGCACTTGGGGTTGCCTGATTTTCACTCCACTCGACCCTGCCCGAGGTGATCAGCTGCCTCAGGTCCGGCTCCTGTTCAAGGATAGATCTGGGGGGGCCGCAAAGGATGCGGGTGTTTATCTGGGGTGATGCGGCCAGGGTAGCCAGCACGCGCAAGACCATCGGTATGCCCCCAACAGGGATCATGGCTTTATAGCGAGCACCGGCGGCTTCAATCAGGGGATCTTTCGCTCCGCGGTCTGCGGCTAGTACTATTGCAGTAAACGCGGTCTGCGGATTGTGCATAGGCCCTTAGTCCAAAAATTTCAGGTGTCGGTGTTCCCCGCTTCCGCTTCGCTTCAGACGGGATCTTCGTCAGGTTTCAGCACCTCAACTCCCTGAAACCTCGTGTGAAACTACACAGTGTTGGAACAGCGAACCGCAGAATATCGAATATTGAATGTCGAAGGAAGGAAACGCTTCGCTAAATCTTTTATAAAACAGACAGAATACATTATTCGACGTTGGACGTTCGATGTTCGGCGTTCATTTTTTTAGTTAACCCGTAATATAAAAATAGCAAAGACCAAAGTTTCTTCTACGATCAGACTGGACGCCCGCGGCCAGAGGCTCCGCTTATATGAAACTAGGCCAAAATGGCAGTTTCTCTTTCGATTAAATTTTTTCCGAGCGTCGTCTCGGAAAAGGCTTAGAGGCTCTAATCAAAGTTTTTTGTTGTAAATGCGATAGGTTTTATAGACCCTGCCGCCGATTGATTCGATAATATTGCGCATTCGCATGTTGTCCTCCAGTATCCAGGAAAGCTCAACTTCCTTGATGCCGAGTTTCCGGCCAGGTTCCAGAGTTGAGGCAATCATCATGAATGCGAGCGCGGCCCCCAGCAGGTTGTCATGGTAACGGCACCGTACGCCCATTAGGGGAATGCGCGCGGATTGGGGGTATTTTACCTTCAGTCGCCACAGCATTTTGAGCCAGCCGAAGGGCAGAAGCCTTCCATTGAGATCCCGGATGACCTCATTGATGTTCGGCAGAACCACGAGAAAGGCAGCGGGCTCTCCGTTCACCTCGGCAATTTTGACCAGTTTTTCATTGGCCAGCATTTTCAGATCCTTTCCCAAATGCTCGAATTCTACGGCGGTGAAGGGAACAAAGCCCCAGTTTTGTGACCAGGCATCGTCGTGAATGCTCTTGATAACTGCTAGTTCGGCGCTAAAATTGGATTTTTGAAGCGACCGGATGCGCACATTTTTTTTCGCCCTTTTGGTGACGGTCTGCATCGCGGCGGAAGGTTTAAAATCCGCATCGATAATGTACGCCAGCAGGTCCTTTTCTTTGGTGTACCCATTTTCAGCCAGGCGATTGCCATAATATGGCCGGGCATGGCCCATCATCAGCGACGGTGGGGTGTCAAAACCGTCCACCAGCAATCCAAGCTCCTGGTTGATGGATAGATTAAACGGCCCGCTGATGCGTTGCATTCCCTGGTTGCGCAGCCAGGACTCGGCCGTATCCAGCAATGCCTGAAATGTCCGGGTATTGTCTTCTGCTTCCAGCATCCCGAAAAAGCCGGTGGCATTCCGGTACCGTTCGAGATAAAGACTATCTTTCTGAGCACTGATTCGGCCCACGGGCCTGCTATCGCGGTAGGCCAGCCAGGAACAATAGGCGGCATGCTTGAAATAAGGATTTTTCGGTGAAAGGTGCTCACGCCTTTCCAGCACCAGCGGGGGAACCCACATGGGATCGTCCCCATAGAGGGACCATGGCAGGCGAATAAATTCATTCAGCGCACGGCGCCCCCCCACTTTGATAATTTGCAATGATTCATGACGGTGATGTCCGGGGGGCTGATGGTGTTGAACAGGTTTCATGGCTTTGATTCCGCTGGATTGTCCAAAATGATTTCAGGGTGCTGACGATTTTAAGCAGGGGTATAATACACAGGTTGGTTAGCCGGGTCAATATCGAAAACAGCTAAATAAAATGGAAAAGATCAGCCGGCTGCAGCGAGCACCGGATTTGATTGTATAAATAGAACATTTTGATAATTAAAATATTAAGAAATGTTTATTTTTTAAGTAATAAACTCTTTACAGGCCGTATTTTTTGCATTATGCAATACGTCATTAAAAAGATAGTTCGCTTCCGGTAAAACTTCGTAATCCCTTAAAAACATCTATATTTTAAGTATGTTGTAGAAATTCCGAACCATCTAATTAGTCAGGTGAAAAGGGTCTGCAGAGGAGCACGGATGAATAAAAACACGGAAATATTGATTTATGAACTGGCTTTCCGGGTGCGTTTATACATAGCATCCAGGGTTCTGGATAAAAATGTAGCTGACTTGACTGATCGTGAAAGCCTCATACTTGAACTGATCGGGATGCAGGGCCGGATGAGTATATCGGAAATTGGAAAATTGTACCCAAAGGTGAGTAACAGCACCATTTCCACGACGATTACAAAGCTATGGAAAGACAAAAAACTTGTTGATAAAAAGATATTGCCGGAAAATCAACGGGTAACAACCGTAAGTTTAACTGAAAAAGGCGAACAGGTATTGGCGGAAATAAGAAGCTCCCAGTCGCATTTTTTCAGCACAATCACCCAATCCCCGGGCCTGATTTCCGATCAAGTCGAACATTTTCAGCGGCTTTTAACAAATGCCATTGTTTTTTTTGATAAAACCCTCGGGCTGAAAGCTGACAAGGGGCCCTGAATGATAAAAAATTGATCATCGACCGTTACATAATCCGTGAAATCAGCAAGCCCATGGCGGCTATATGCGCGGTTCTGGTAGCCATCTTTGCCAGCTACAGTGCCGCACAGTATCTTGCTGATGCTGTCAGTGGTCTGTTTCCGCCGGGAGCGTTGTTGTTGATGCTGGTGCTGAGAATCGCCATCGCCCTGGAGGTGCTGCTGCCCACAACCCTGTATCTGTCTGTTGTGATTGCTCTCGGACGTATGCACAGAGACTCCGAAATGATTGCCCTGTCATCCTGTGGTGTCGGAACTTCCCGGGTACTGAAGTCCGTTTTCTATTTTGCATTCGCCATTGCCATACTGGTAGCCGGTCTATCGATCTATGTCCGTCCGTGGGCCTTTAAAGAAGTTTACCGGTTACAGGCATATGCTAAGAGCGACTTTGATATTTCCCGGATGGAAGCCGGAAATTTCTATGAAATAAAATCAGATCGTCTCGTTATATTTGCGGAAAAGGTAGACCACAAAGCTAATCGGGCGGAAGGGGTTTTTATCCGCAGCCAGGATGGACAAAACCTGCAGGTAATTTTTGCCAAGCAGGTCTATCAGCGTACCGAAGCAGTGCATGGCAGGCGGGTGTTACTATTGCAGGATGGATATCTCTACGAGTTTACGCGTAGCGGCGAAAAGGGTAAAATCACTCAATTTCAGCGAGTGACCTATTTAATATCGCCCAATGAGTCGATCGCACTTAAGTATAAACGTAAAGCGGCCTCCACCGGGCATTTGTTTCGCTCACGCAAACTCAAGGATATCGCAGAATTCCAGTGGCGGCTATCCACACCCTTGTCGACCCTGCTTCTGGCACTACTCGGTGTGCCTTTGAGTCGAACGACTCCACGCCAGGGAAAGTATGTAAAGGTGGTCGCGGCTGTCTTGATTTTTGCAGTTTACTACAACATTACCATCGTAGCCAAGAATTGGATAGAAAAAGGTGTTTTAAACGCCGTTCCTGGAATCTGGTGGGTTCAGGTCTCACTGGCAGGACTTGTCTTGGTGTTGCTGTGGCGTACGGGCGATGTGTTCGTACGCCGTGGTACAAAAATGACATAATCGTTCCGGGGAACAAGCTATTGCGGCCAGGCCGGTACAACAGATGAAAACGATTGATCGTTATATTGCCAAGCATACTATCTGGGGCGTTCTGTCGGTTTTATTTTTATTCGTTATTCTCTTCAGTTTTCTGGAACTTTTAGCGCAAATAAACGACATCGGAAAAGGTAATTACCAGATGCTGGATGTTTTTGTTTTTACGGGCTATACGGTGCCTAAACGAATAGTGGATTTGATGCCGGTGAGTATCCTGCTGGGCAGTATTGTTGCCTTGGGATTGTTGGCCGACCACAATGAGCTTACCGCCATGCAGGCTGCCGGTGTGTCGGTTGGAAGAATTTGCAGGTCTGTTCTTTCCGCGGGTGCCCTGCTTCTGCTGATTGTCTTTGTGCTGGCGGAATTCCTTGCCCCGCCAATGGAACAATATGCTCGAATCCGGCGTTCAAAGGCGATTTATGGTCAAGGTATATTTCTGACGAAAAACGGGTTCTGGGCTCGCCACGGCCATTCCTTCGTTCACGTCGGCAAAATCTTTTCCGGTGGTATGGTGACCGATGTCGAAATTTTCGAACATGACAACCAGGGACGTCTAACCAGTTTTATTCATGCGCGCGGGGCAACGGTGCTTGACAATAGCCAGTGGTTGCTCAAGGGTATTAAACAAATCATCTTTTCAGAGCAAGGCATCAAAACACAAAATCCACCCAGCCTCATGTTAAATTCATTCCTGAGTCTTGAGCAGGTCGGTATTCTTGAGCTTCCCCCCGCCAGTCTCTCGATCTCCGATTTATACAAATTTGTGCAGGGATTGCGGCAGAGAGGACAGAATGAACAGCGATATGCGTTGGCATTTTGGCAGAAGCTAAGTCTTCCGATTACGAATCTGGTCATGGTGATGCTTTCCCTGGCATTTATATTCGGACCTACGCGTTCAATAACGGCCGGACGCAGGATCGCTATGGCCTCCCTGGTGGGGATTGCCCTTTATCTGGCGTATCAGATAATCGGGCATCTGGGGTTATTGTTTGAGCTGCCGCCGGCAATCACCACCCTGACACCGGTGCTGGCTGTGCTGGGGGTGGCTCTAAAGATGCTGAAGCGTGCTGCCTAGATCTGGAATGTCTGATTTGGAATGACGAATGTCGAATGTCGAATTAAGGCTATAATTTATCCAATCAATTATTCAACCCGCAAACTATTCAACGGGGTCTGGATTTGGGATTTAAGAATTATTGGTGCCTGGACTTTTCCCGATTATGGATGCAACTGTACTTAAATATCCATTTCCAGTTCGGGGATAAACCGCCGATTGTTCGGGGAATAGACGTGCACCTTCATGTGGATGCCCCAGCCGGTGGCATTGCGCCTGAAACGGTAGATGTGATACCGGGCCCGACGTTCCGGTCTGGGGTCTGAGGCGGAAGCTGACGGAATTCCGATGACGGGGATTTTTCCCATCGGCACCTCCAGCAGGGCTTGACAACTGCGATGGGCATGGCCGTGCAGTACCAGTTCTGCACCGCAGCGTTTCACAACCGAGCGAAACCGGTCGGCATCCGTCAGGCGTTTCCGCCAACCAACCGTCGCGGCAACCGGTGGATGGTGGATTAACACGACGCGCAGCAGCTGTCTGCGTCCGGTTTCCAGCAGGATTTGTTCCAGCCGTTGCAGCTGGACCTTGCCGATGGTGCCGACGGCCAAAAGCGGGTTGACGGGCCGTGCGGTGCAAACACCGATTATGGCTATTCGATCGCGTATTCGCAAGACAGGATAAGTGATCTCAGTATTTGTTCCCGGTGCTGTTCCGGGAGGTTTTTCGTCGCAAGCCATGTAGTCCGCCCAGTGGGCGAAAGTGTTTTCCCAGATTGTTTTAACATACATGTCGTGGTTGCCGGGAATCACCGTAACCTGCCAAGAGGGCCCCAGGCACTGGAGCCATTTTGCAGTCCGGCGAAATTCTTCGGTTCGGCTGAGGTGCGTCAGATCCCCGGTAATGACGATATGATCGGGATGGCCGCTTTTCAAATCCTGCTGCAAGACGGCGAGGATTTCGTTGCTGTACCCGGCGTGCCGATGCAGCCACCATTTCAGGTATCCAAACAGGCGTTTATTTAATAGCTCCGGCACACGGATACCGTCAGGGCAACAGCAGTGGGGATCGGAAAAGTGGGCTAATGTGAATGTCTCATCCATTGCTTGCCATGGTTTTTATGCAGGGTTAGGCCCTTATCGGGCTTTATCTGACAACATGTTGTCAGAAACTGAAGGTTTCAGGTGTTCGGGTTTCAGCAATTAAAAATTCAAAATAGTAAATCACAAATACCAAACGGATAATCCGCCGGCATTTGGGCCATCGCCAGATTGAATATTTAAGCAATTCTACCTGCTTAAATCTTCCTTTCCAGATTGTCCGGATTAGAGTTTACAAGCGGGATGGTTAAACATATAGTATTAAGAACTTTTCCGCAACGCTGCATTGTTTTTATCCGTTGTTTCGCAAAAGATAGCCGTTCAGAGGTTCAGGGTTCAACTTAAATATAAGTGAGATTATGGCCAAGATCTGCTTTGATAATTCGTCTCTAAAAGCTGTGACGGATACCGGTGATGCACCGGCGTCCATCGCAAATCGGTCGTTTAGCGGGGGGGTGTTGAAAGTGGGTGTGCTCAGCAATCCGTTTAGCGGCGCCAATCGAAACGGCCTGGGTCCCGTTAAAAAAGTGCTGACCGGGTATCCGCAAGTCCTGCATTGTGAAGTTCAGACACCGGCGGATATAAAACTGGCGCTGGCCGGTTTCGCAGAACGGCAGGTGGATATCCTGGCGGTAAACGGGGGCGACGGGACCGTCCATGCGGTGTTGACCGCCCTCTTTAATCACAGGCCGTTTGTCCCACTGCCCCTGCTGGCTCTTTTGCCGGGAGGTACGGCTAATATGCTGGCCAAAGACTTGGGCTTGAAAGGATCCCCGGGAAAAGCTTTGCGAAGGTTGCTGGGCTGGGCCTCCACCGGGAATGCAGATGCCGTCGTCGAACAGCGGGCGGTGTTGCAGGTACAGGCGCCTGGGCTTTGTGAACCGCTTTTCGGATTGTTTTTCGGTGCAGGCCTAATTTATCATGGAATCCGGTTTTTTCACGACAGGGTCAAAACCCTGGGCCTGCGCGGCCGATCGGCCCAGGCGTTGATTGTGGGCCGCTACCTGCTGGCGCTCGCGGCAAAAAACAGGGATGTTGTCAGTCCGGTGTCCGTGGACATCGGACTGGATGGAAAACGGACGGAGGGCCAGCAATGCCTGCTGGTGCTTATCAGCACCCTTGAAAAGCTCATTTTAGGGTTTCGCCCTTACTGGGGCTGTGAAGAGGGGCCGTTGCGGTTCACCGCCGTGTGTGCCCGCCCGCGGCGCGTGTTGCGGACGGTGCTTGGCCTAACATGTGGTCTAAACAGCCGGCACCCCGGGACGGAACACGGCTACCTCAGCCATAACGCCTATGCGATAGATCTAAATTTTCAAGGCGGCTTTGCCCTGGACGGAGAATTGTACATGCCGGCTGTCGGCTGCGGTCCCGTGGTGTTGCAAAAAGGCGGCCAGGCACCATTTTTGCGGTTGTAACCATGCAGATACCATTTGAAATTGTCGAGCAGATCCGCAGGAAAACCTCGCATTCGGCCTCCCCGCCTATGCAGGCTCTAATCACCAGTATTATGTCGCGCTACGGTGAAGCTGTCCAGGCGGTTTTATATTACGGGTCCTGCCTGCGCAAAGGCGATGAACTCGATGGGATCGTAGACCTGTATGTGCTGGTGGACACATACCGGTCCGCTTATCCCGGACGTCTGCTGCCGATGGTTTTTAATAAAATACTGCCCCCCAATGTTTTTTATTTGGAAATACCCTTTGAAGGTGGCATGGTGCGAACCAAGTATGCGATTTTTTCCGTCACTGACTTTCAGCGTGGCGTATCCAGACGCTGGTTTCATTCCTACGTATGGGGGCGATTTGCCCAACCGGCGGGCCTTTTGTATGCTCGCACTGCTGAAGTCGAGGACCGGGTGATAAACGCCCTGGCCCAGGCCGCTGTGACCTTTATTACCCGTGTGCTTCCCCGGGCGGCAGACAGGTTTTGCGCCAGGCAATTGTGGTGCCGTGGTCTTTTACTCAGCTACCGTGCCGAACTGCGGGCGGAACGGTCGGATAAGGTGGCCCGCCTGTATGATGCCTCGTCGGAACACTACGAGCAAATAACCCGTGTGGCCCTGGTCGGGGTTCCGTTTCCCGTTAAGATGGAGCCCGATTCGAAGCCGGTCAGTTACCGGGCCCGCATTCCTCTTCGCGTTCGTCGGTTCAGCCGTTTCACGTGGGCCGTCAGGTCGCTGCAGGGCAAATTGCTTTCAATCCTGCGTCTTTTCAAAGCCTGGTTCACGTTCCGCGGGGGGATGGATTACATTCTCTGGAAGGTGGAACGGCATTCAGGGGTTACCGTGGAGGTGACTCCGCGGCTGCGTCGGTTTCCGCTGTTGGCGGTTTTCGTACTCTCCTGGCGGCTTTACCGACGTGGAGCTTTCCGTTAGCCGGCCACACACCCGGGCCAGTCGAAGATCCCGCCGTCGGGGGTTAGAGATAATGGTTTGCTTCGCTCTGCCGTTTATAAAATAAGATAGAATTCCTTATTTTACCGGTACCGTCTGAACAAAAGCCCCAAAATTTTTTACTTCCTCAAGCCGGCAACTCCACATGAGTTTGCCGTCATGAACTGTTATGTCCGGACAACTGTCACACATATCCTGCCTGCCGTCGGGCTCAAAATTAACCGGTTGAATAATCATAAAGCTTTGTATATACGCCGGTAGAAAAAATTTCAGTGGATTGAATAGGGATGCCTTCAGGATATTGAAGAATATTTTTCGCATTTGTTTATCCACCAGACCGATAAAAAATGCCGCCAGCTTTCCTCTGGACACACTTTTGGGATCGGCATAAGCCAGGTAGGTTCCGGTGAACAGGTGGTCAAAGGTTTGCACCAGTTCCATAAACCGGGGCGACACATACCCCATGGTTTTACCATTGAAAACGATGCGGTTGCCCAGCAGCCACTTGAACGAATCCGGGTTGGCGGTTCCGTTCAGATAAGCAGCCGGTT
Organism: Calditrichota bacterium; assembly: GCA_024275555.1. Taxonomy (GTDB): domain Bacteria; phylum Calditrichota; class Calditrichia; order RBG-13-44-9; family J075; genus JAJRYW01. The sequence goes on from JAJRYW010000332.1 coordinate 21,089, forward strand.
CATACATCGGATCGGCTTCCCGGATTTTCTCGACAATATCAGGTGCCATAAGGGTACGTTCACCGCCCCATTCGGCTTCTTTATAGGTGTCCTGAACCTCAATTTTCTCACCGTTGGCATAAAAATCGAAGTTTCCGGTCAAGCTCGGAGAGCGAAACAGGATAAAGACGACGGTGTGTACAATATCCGCATGGTCCTGGGCCCAGCGTACCATTTCGGGGATTTCATGAACGGTTTTATCCGAAATCGTGGCATTGAACGAACAGGCAATACCGCCGACTTTTGCCAACATTTTGGCATAATGCAACCTCAGTTCATTGAGTTCGATTTCCGTTGCGGCGGTGACTTTCGGTCGCTTCTGGCTGGTGTCGATGTGGAAGGTAAATCCATATACACCGGCGTTTTTGAGCTTCCAGAGCAACTTTTCATCCAGGGCCAGGCCGTTGGTGTTGATGATCGGTTTCCAACCCATGTCTTTTATCATGGATACCAGTTCGATAATCTGGGGATAAACGAGCGGATCTCCCCCGGCAATGCTCATGCAGTCGCTTTTTCGCAGCTTTTTAAAGACCTCCAGGTCGGCCCTGACCTCTTCCAGTGTTTTGTGACCGTGGCCGTGGGGATCCCGGTAACAACCTTCACATCGCAGGTTGCAGTCGGTGGTAGGTTCCAGCCAGGAAATACCGTTGTCGGCGTAATTCCACGGAAGGCGGTAATAATCCAAATGATTCAGTTCGGCAGGCATATCTCTCTTCCTTGTTTTTACGTTTTCTGTTACAAGGGCAAAATCCAAAACTGTATATATAACCACATTTTGATTATATAGCAAGCAAGAAAACGACAGCGCAGCGATTCTAATTACGACCCTGAAGCATCAGAAACTAGAATCACGGTCCAGAATACATGCGTTGACACGCCATTCGGTATCTGGTAAATAGCGCATTCGACTGCTTAAGCTATGCTAAATTGTAATCCACGTGTGGACAATCCTTACGAAACGGTGACCCCAGGACCCAAAAAATGTTGCGTGCCTTTATCGCCCATATCCCCAGACGCCATATTGTAAAGATGGGCAGGCTGTTGGGATTTCTGATGTATTTTATAGTTGTGCCTCATCGGCGGCTGGTGAGACGCAACCTGCGATTTTGTTACCCGCAATGGTCCCGGAATCAAATCGACAAACTGAGCAGAGAAATTTTCAAAAACGCCGGGATCACCTTTATCGAGATCTGGCAGATGTCGTTTTTCTCCCGGCAACAGCTCTTGGGTACGGTGAAACGGGTGCAGGGGATGGAACATATCGTCAGCGCTCTAAAGCAAAAGCGGGGGGCTATCGTGTTTACCGCCCACATGGCCAACTGGGAACTCGGGTTTTTATATGGAGGCTGTTATCTCGGATGGCCTGTTACCGGGGTGGCCAGGCACATTCGGCTGCCCTGGCTGGATCGTTGGTTTTATCGTCTGCGTACCCGTTTTGGCAACAAGATTGTTTTTAAAAAAGGTGCGTTGCCCGAGATGAGACAGATCCTTCGCAACGGCGAGATACTTGCGTTGACCCTTGACCAGAGCCGGCACAAACAGGCCATCGAGATAATGTTCTTTGGCCACCGGGCCACCGCAACCCCTGGTGCCGCTTTGCTGTCGATGCGCTGCAAGAGCCCGGTTATTCCAAGCTTTTGTATCAGGGAACCGAATGGTTCTCTCACGATTCATTTCGCCCCGCCCCTCAAAATGGAGAAAACCGGGGACCTGAGAACTGATTTGCGGATCAACACCCAGAAAATGGTGGACGCGATGGAAACCATGATCCGCCGTTATCCGGATCAGTGGATCTGGTTTCAAAGACCCTGGAAAAAGACCTATCCCCAGCTGTACCCGGAGTGGTCTGCCCGCCGGCGTAAACATAAAAAAAGGAACAAGGGGGGGACCAGGCGGAAGCGGATTGGAACCGGGCCGGGATAATAGGTCGATACTATTGCCTGGTAATTTTCAGCGTGACGTCCTGGGGCAGGGCCAACCCTGCGACTACCTGGATTGCCTTGCAAACGGCTGCGGGTACGACGCAGGCTTCGCAACATCCTTTTTGAACCAGAACGGATCTTGAGATATCCAGGATAATGCTCTCCTTTTGGGGACTCAGTTCTTGATAAGCATCGATGGGAGTCTTCTCTTGAAAACGCGATGCCAGTTCTTTTATGGTGTCGCATGAACTCACAACTTTTAATTCCACGTTCATGCTGTCTTCCGTACTAGCTTTAATAACCGTCTTGAATCCGCAAATTCCCGCATCTACTTTTACCTTTGCTTCCATTGATGAGTCTCCTTAAAGCCTTCCGTTTCGGTCATGGTAATGAAACCGGCCAACAAACAATTATACTCCAAATAGACAAATAGGTTTATTCCGCAACAGTGTGCTGAATTTTAGATTAATGCCGCCGTGGCCAAAGTCAATCTGTAAATTTTATCCTACCTTATTTAATAGATCCCTTTCAACGCTTTTCGATAAGGGTTATTTGGCATATTCACCGACTAAAACAAGTTTGGGATTTTGAATTTCGGTCTTGGTGCCTTAGTGACTGAATTATTATGTTATGCTAAATCGAAGCAATCCGTCCCGGACGATATATTTAAAAAAAAAATTAAAGTCTGCCCCGTAAGTACCGATAACATAGATGAAAACAAATTTGACAGGCATAGGGCATTGAGTTAAGCTTAGCGGCAGAGATTCTTTTTAAGGAGAAGCGAACATGGAAATAGACGGAAACCAGACCATAGGTATTGATGCCTATGTGAATCAGGTTCAAGATAAAAATAAAGTCGGGATCCCCGACAACAAACCTGAAAAGACGGCAATGAAGACGGATACGGTTGTGATTTCAGATGCTGCCAAAAGAGTTCAGGAGGCCCGAAAGCAGTTGGATAACATTCCCGACGTTCGGGAAGATAAGGTATCACAGCTCAGAAGTCAGATTCAAGACGGAACTTACGAGATAAACGCTGATAAAATTGCGGGTAAAATGATTAAAGAAGGCCTTCTTAACGATGCCTTGAAATAGTTATCTGCTATAGAATTTAATCTCACAGACTCGATCAATTCGAAATCCCGGGATTTTCCCGGGATTTTTTTTGTCTTCTCATCCAGTGCCGCTGCCGGACCTGATCTTACAGCGGGTTTGCGGTTAATGGACATCGCAGACCAGGCAGTAGGCATAAACCCCCTGGGGGTCGTTTAACTCTACAATACCCTCCAGTTCGGGACCAAATTTTTTAAAAAACCGAACTGCGGGGTGGGCAGCACGGCCAAAAATATTATTGGTAGCACCTGCCAGAAAGCGATTAAGTCGTTTGATCAATTTTTCCCTGGCGGTCAGGGGTTGTTCAATATAGATGACATCGTAATCCTTTAAGTTTGCCATGTTTGCCGCCGATTGCACAGCATCCTGCAGATTGCCGAATTGGTCGACCAACCCTAGTTCTTTGGCCGTTTTTCCCGACCACACCCGGCCCTGGGCGATTTTTTCAACATCCTGGAGGGGCATATTTCTTCCCTCAGACACCGTTTTTATGAAGCGCCGATAATTGTGCTGGATGACTTGCTCCATTGAATCCGCAACGATCGGATTGAGCGGACGGGTGGTATCAAAGGCATCGGCCATGCGGGTGGTTCCCACGCCGTCGTTATGAACGCCCAGATAATCGAGGCTTTTTTCAAATGTTGCAAAGGCACTGTAAATTCCAATGGAACCGGTAATGGTGGTCGGAGCTGCCCAGATTTCATCGGCTGCCGAGGCGATCCAATACCCGCCGGAGGCGGCAATCGAGTTCATGGATGCAATCACCGGTTTACCGGACCGGCGGGTGAGTTCAATTTCTTTACGGATAATTTCAGAGGCCAGCGCACTGCCGCCCGGGCTGTCAATGTGAAGAACCAGCGCTTTGACCTCATCATCCAGACGCGCCTGCCGGATTAGATCCGTCAAGGTGTCGCCGCCGATTTTTCCAGCCGGCTGAACCCCGTCCAGGATAATACCCTTGGCGACAATAATCCCCACTTTTGAGGTGCCTTCACGGTTATGTTTCCGTTGCGGTTGAATAAAGGCCAGGTAATCATCGAATTGAATCTGATTAATGGTCATTTCATCCTTATTTTCACCCACCAGGGCAATCAGTTCTTCTCTGACTTCATTCCTGGTTTTGAGTGCATCGACCAGACCGTGATCCAGTGCAAGCTGGGCGGAGTCCCCTTTGACCCTTGACAGATTTTCGGATACATTGTTGATATAGTCGTCGACAGCTTCGAGCGGCAACCCACGCAATTCGGCAATACTTCCTGTGTAGGCATCCCACAGATCACTCAACCACGACAAATTTGCCTCTTTTGCATAGTCGGACATATCATCCCGCAGGAAAGGTTCCAGGGCCGATTTGTAGGTGCCGACTCTAAACACGTGGAACTGAATCATCAATTTTTCCAGGGCGCTTTTAAAATAATTGCGATAGATGCCGAATCCGGTGAGTGCCACGCCTCCCATGGGATGCAGATATAAATGATCGGCATGGGCGGCCAGATAATACTGTTGCTGCCCGTAATAATCGCCGGAGGCATAGATGGGTTTGCCACCGGCTTTAAAACGTTTGAGTGCTTCACCGATATCGGCAAGCTTGCTGGGTGGGGCATTGCCCATATCATGCAAGCTGAGCACCAGCGCTTTTACGCGTTGATCTTCTTTGGCATAGTCAATCACATCGATTATGTCTTTGAGTAAAGTTTCTTCACGGCTCGCCTCGCCTATCAACCGGCTGGAAAGCATGGTTTCCGTTTTTTGGATAACAATATCACCCCGCGGCGATAAAATCAGCGCAGCTTCAGCGGGAAGATCTCTTTTGCCCTCGTAAAAAAAGATTGAAAGAAAAAGGATGATCAGTGCCAAAAATATTAAATTTCCAACAATAACACGACAGACCGAAAGACCTTGCCAAAAACCTCTGATCAAATAGCGGAAAGCTTTAAATAATGATTTCATACCCTGACACCTCGCAATGAAGCGATCAAATAAATGGATTAATTTGAATAGAATATATATCAGAATCAAATAAAAAAAAGGGGGAACACCCATTTATGTCACCCCGGACTTAAGAAATTTCGACTTTTTAAGAGATTATCAATCATTATATTTCAAGGAGGAATCAAAGTCCCCCCTTTTCTCCGAGCTCACTTCCGGCCAGTCGGACTTACAGCGCGGAAGACAGATCCGGACATCTACTAATAATATTTTATACTTTTTCATTGCATTACTAAAATTATGTATTAGAATAAAGTAATGTTAAATAAAGCCAATACCCATAAATGGATTTCATATCAACAAGGAGGCAAACAAAATGAGTAAAATTATCGGAATTGATCTTGGAACAACCAACTCTTGTGTGGCCATCATGGAGGGAGGCGATGCCAACATCATCACCAACCCTGAAGGCGGCCGCACGACACCTTCTATGGTCGCCATATCAGATGATGGTGAACGGCTGGTGGGTCAGATTGCCAAAAGACAGGCCGTTACCAATCCTGAAAACACCGTGTTCGGCATCAAGCGTCTCATCGGTCGGCGGTATGACACCAAAGAGGTGCAGGATGACATTCGGGTGCTGCCCTATAAAATCGAAAAGGCCGCCAACGGAGATGTTCGTATCAACCTGCGCGGTAAACAGTACAGTCCGGCGGAAATTTCATCCTTTATATTAGCCAACATCAAAAAAACAGCCGAAGAGTACCTGGGTGAAAAGATTACGGACGCCGTGATCACCGTGCCGGCTTACTTTAGCGACAGTCAGCGTCAGGCTACCAAAGATGCGGGCAAAATTGCCGGTCTCAATGTTTTGAGAATTATCAACGAGCCCACGGCTGCTTCTCTGGCCTATGGGCTGGACAAGAAAAAAGATGAAAAAATTGCAGTATTCGACCTTGGCGGCGGCACCTTTGATGTTTCTATTCTCGAAATCGGTGACGGAGTATTTGAAGTCAAGGCCACCAACGGCGATACACACTTAGGCGGAGAGGATTTCGATCTGTACCTGATTGATTACCTGGCGAACGAATTCAAAAAAGAACAGGGAATTGATCTCAGAGGCGACAAGATGGCACTGCAGCGCCTGAAAGAGGCCGCTGAAAAAGCTAAGATAGAATTGTCGACTTCTATGCAGACGGACGTCAATCTGCCGTTTATCACCGCCGATGCCAACGGACCCAAGCATCTGGCCATCAAGATAACGCGGGCTAAGTTGGAAAATATAGTAGATGATTTACTCGACAAGCTCGAATCCCCCTGCCGGATCGCGTTGAAAGATGCCGGCTTTTCCACCGGGGATATAAACGAGGTCATCCTGGTTGGTGGGATGACCCGCATGCCGGCGGTTCAGGAGCGGGTAAAAAAGATATTCGGCAAAGAGCCCAACAAGAGTGTGAATCCGGATGAAGTTGTGGCTATGGGTGCCGCCATTCAGGGAGCGGTTTTAAAAGGTGATGTTCAGGATGTTCTGTTGCTGGACGTAACCCCGCTTTCCCTGGGTATTGAAACCCTGGGTGGGGTGATGACCAAACTGATTGAAAAAAACACCACCATACCGGCAAAAAACAGCCAGCTTTTTTCCACAGCTGAAGACAATCAGCCGGCGGTATCGGTTCATGTACTCCAGGGGGAACGTGAAATGGCATCGGACAACAAAACCCTGGGACGCTTCGAACTCACCGGAATTGCACCGGCCCCTCGGGGCTTGCCTCAGATCGAGGTCAGCTTTGACATCGATGCCAATGGAATCGTGGAGGTGTCGGCCAAAGATCAGGCCACCGGAAAGCGGCAGTCTATCCGGATCACCCATTCGTCCGGCCTAAGCCGGGAAGAAATTGATCGTCTGATCAAGGATGCTGAAATTCATGCCGGCGAGGACAAAGCTAAAAAAGAACTGATCGATGCCCGCAACGCGGCCGATTCCCTGATTTATGCCACCGAGAAATCCATGGCTGAATTCGATGATAAGCTGCCTGTTGGCACCCGTAATGAGGTTCAAGGCGTAATCAGTGATCTCAAGCGTGCCATGGAAAATGATAATCCGTCAGAAATCAAGCGCTTAACGGAAACCTTAACCCATGCCTCCCATCGACTGGCGGAATCCGTGTACCGGCAGCCGGGTGCCGGGTCCGGACAGCAAGCTGGAGCTGCTGCCGGTGGCTATGAATCAGCGCCTTCCGGTAATGATGATGAGGTGGTCGATGCTGAGTATGAAGAAGTCCGCTAAGCGGTAAGTTCAATGATCCAAAGGCGGTGGGTTCGACTCCCGCCGCCTTCTCGCCTTCTACCAGTCTTCGCTCGGAGCAACGCGGAGAGCGAAGGCGATTAACTATTTAAATTTCGAGACGCTTAATTATTCCTTTGACTTATTTATCCAATGTTTATAAAGACTAAACCTTTCCTCACAAAATTTTAGCAATATTTGCTTAGTCTGACGGCTATGGGGGGGGTGAAGCTGCTATCGAGCTAATTTTTTTTTTATTGCTGGGCGCCGGTGCCTATGTCGGCTGGAATATCGGCGCAAATGATACGGCCAACTGCATCGGCACGGCGGTGGGTTGCGGGTTAATAAATTTCCGGAAAGCCGCTGTTCTGGTTGCCGTCTTTGTGATTGTTGGTGCCATGCTCCAAGGCGAGCACGTCATGAAAACCATCAGCAAGGGTATCGTCAAAGAGGATTTAAACTATCTTGCCGTCATTGTGGCGTTGATCTGTTCCGGATTTTTTGTGACCTTGGCCACGTTCTACAGAATTCCCACATCGACTTCCCAGGCGATTGTCGGCGGAGTTGTCGGAATCGGGCTGGCGGTGGGCGCTGAAATAGATTATGCCAAATTAATTGTCATTGCTGAAAGCTGGCTTGTCTGTCCCCTGCTGGTCATGGCGCTTTCTTTTGGATTAATGGCGCTGGTGAAATTTATACTGAACAAATTTGGCGCCAGGTCCCTTCTTTTCCAGCAGGCATTCGGCTGGCTGGCGATACTTTCAGCGTGTTACGTCGCCTACTCCATGGGAGCCAACAATGCCGGCAATGCCGTGGGTCCCATCGCCAATCTCAATATTTTACCGCCAAAGGTGCTTTTGTTCATCGGCGGGGTGAGCATTGCCGTGGGCACCCTGACCTATGGCAAAAAAGTCGCGGATACCGTCGGCAAGAGTATTGCTCCCCTTGACATTCCGAGCGCATTTGTCGCTCAGATTTCTTCCGCCGTCGGCATGCATCTTTTTTCTTTGTTCGGTATTCCGGTTTCCACCTCTTCCGCCATTGTGGGTGCCGTGGTAGGTGTCGGCCTGAAAAAAGGTGCGAAATCGATCAGTAAAAAAACCATTATGACCATCCTGATCGGATGGGTGTTGACCCCGACCCTGGCAGGAACGGTTTCGTTTGTTTCATACCGGATAATAAACTATGTGGCAGGTTGATTGACTCGGGGTTGAATATCGCTAAAAAATTGAAGGAGAATGGATTGTGTTCTTCAAAAAAGAAAAAGAGGTCATCGAGCTGATTTTAAAGCATCTCAACCTGGTAGAGGATTCCCTGAAAAATGGTATCCGAACCATTGAGTTTTATCTTGACGGCAATATCAGCGAAGCGAAAGTTTTATGCCGCAGGGTGAGAAATGAAGAGTCGGAAGCGGATATCGTTCGCTATAAAACGCGGGATAAACTCTATTCCGGGGCTTATTTGCCTTTGCTGCGGGAGGACATCTACAAGCTGATTGAAAGTATTGACAAAGTGGCCAACGCCGGTGAAGCCTGCTGCGACTTTTTTCTAAACCAGCGTCCGTTGGTTCCTGCAGAAATGAAACCCCATTTTGTTGCCGTTTCACAGGAATCATTAGGCATTATTGATAATCTCAAACTTGCGGTGCTATGTTACTTTAAAGGCGAATGCAAAATCGAAGTCGTGCGGGAACACACCAAAGAGATTGGTCTCCAAGAATCCAGGGTAGATAAACTCGAGTGGGATTTGACCAAGGAAATCTTTACATCCTCACTGGATTTTGCACACCAGATACACCTGAAAAATTGCCTCGATCACATCGTTGAAGTATCAGACCGGGCGGAGGATGCCGGAGATCAGCTGGAGCTGGCGACGCTGAAATCGATGGTTTAACCGTTCATAGGTTCACCGTTCAAAGTTGCACATGATTTATGCCATAGCGTAACCGTTCAAAGGTTCAATGCTCAACGTTTAATTGCTAATTAGTTCCAAATTTTTATTAAGCCTGACGCAGCGGACGTTTTTCTCGTAAATACGCATCCCAAATCTACAATTGTCCCCTAAAAGCTGATTTAACGGAATAAAAACGGGATGAAAGTTAAGAGCCGCGTCATGCGTAATTTTATCACCCTATGTTACCCCTATTTTTTCAAATTCTTTTATCTCTTTTTCCGAATAGCCCAGTTCCTGGAGAATGTCAGGTGTACTTTCGCCAAAATCCACCGGCGGGGTACGAACCGCCCCCGGTGTTTCACTTAGCTTGACAGGCACACCGAGGGTCTTTGACGTTTTGCCGTCGTTTCCCTTGATCTCAACCACCATTTCGCGTTGCCGGAAAAGCGGATCTTACAGAACCTCTGATAATGACTGGACCCGTCCCCAGCAAATATCCAAATCGCCGAGGATAGTATTCCATTTATCCAGGGTTTTTTGTTTAAACGCGTTGCGTACAAAATCGCGGATTTCTTTGCGGTGCTGATCATCATATTGCAGTTCTGCGTATTCAGGAACACCGAGAAGATCGCACAATTGCTTCCAGAAGCGGTTTTCGACAGCACCTATGGAAATAAATCGTCCGTCGGCGGTTTCATAAGTATTGTAGCAGGCATAGCGATGGGACAAAAAACTGTCGGCACGGGCGGGTTCCTGTCCGGTGAGCCGGCGGAAAAACAGTGCGGCGGGAAGAAACCCTACCATGCCGTCGGTCATGGAGATATCAATATATTGTCCGTTACCGGTTTTTCCCCGGGCAAAGAGGGCTAACAGAATTCCGATGGCCGCATTCATACCACCGCCGGCAATATCGGCAATTTGAATTCCCGGGATGGACGGGGGACGATCCGCTTCACCGATGAGGTCGAGAACACCGGCATAGCTCAGATAATTTGCGTCGTGTCCGACACGGTCGCGAAACGGTCCGGTCTGACCGAACCCGGTAATCGAACAGTAGATAATTGCAGGATTGACCTTGCGAACTGTCTTGTAGCCGACTCCCAGTCGGTCAACAACACCTGGCCTGAAACCTTCCAACAGAACATCGGTGTTTTGGATCAGACGAAAAAAGATTTCCTTGCCTTTCTCGGTTTTCAGATTCAACGACATGTGCTCTTTGTTTCGATTGATCAAATTAAAAAAGAGTCCGTCCGCCAAAAAACGCTTGTCTTCGACAGCGATTACCCTGGCTCCGTGATCGGCCAGAATCATCGAACAGTAAGGGCCGGGCAAGAGGCGGGAAAGATCCAGGACGTTGACGCCGGCTAAGGCCCCAGGCTTCAGCATAAGTTTGCTCCTTTGCACATAGGTTGAGCGGTTCAGGGTTCAACGTTCCGGGTTGAAAAACCCAAACAGCTCGTATTAAAGGGATTGTGTCTTCATCTGGTTATAAATCCGTTTCACCTAATGGAGTATGACGGGTATTCCGGATTTCGATTAATATTAAGAGCAGTATCCATCGGTTGTAACCTTTGAACCCTGAACCTGGAACCGCTCAGTTCAGATTGAGTTCCTCAAATCCCTGCTGATAGCAGGACTGCTCAAGTGCAGTGCTCTTCCCTATTTCCCTTTAAACATCGGTTTTCTTTTTTCCATAAATGCGGTAACCGCTTCTACCACATCCTCGGATGGCAACACTGCGGCATTTTTCTGGGCCACATACTGCAAACCTGCATTGATTCCATAATCCCGGCTGTGCAGGATGACTTCCTTCGTCCCCTGGACCGTCAACGGCGGGCATTCAGAAATAAGACCGGCAATTTTTCGGGCCTCTGCATACAATGTCTGACGATCTTCGCAGATCCGTGTGAGCAGTCCCATCTGCAGGGCTTCCCCGGCAGTGAAGTCACGGCCTGTCAACGCCAGTTCCCTGAACCAGCCATGCCCGATGATGTACGGTAAACGCTGCAAAGTACCCAGATCGGCGATGATTCCCATGCGGGTTTCTCTGATACTGAAAACTGCATCTTTGGTGGCCAGGCGGATATCGCAGGCGCTTATCAGGTCAATACCGCCACCGATGCAATGGCTGTGAATGGCTGCAATTACCGGTTTGCGGCATTGTTCAATTTTGTTGAGCCCCCCCTGAAGCTCCAATATCGCTTTGCGGGTGTTTTCCCGCTGATCGGCACCTTTGCCGCTGAGCAAAGACCCAGCCTCCGTAAGATCGGTACCAGCTGTAAAGCTTTTGCCTTCGGCCTTGATGACCACCGCACGGATGGTAGTATCCTGGTCAAATTTTTCCAAATGCTCCGACAGCTCTTTAAAAAAAGGCGTTCCCATGGTATTGCGTTTTTCGGGGCGATCCAATGTCAACCAGGCAACATGTTCATCTGTTTCAACTTTGAAGTAGGTGGTTGCGCTCATACGATGTCCTTTCTTTGCTAGTTCGCATATTTGACTTAATGACACTGAAAATAGTTGAGTTAAAGTCAAAATTCTTATTCTTTGCCGGGTAATTTATTCAGGTACTCCGCATCCATCGGTGAAAGGTTAAATTTCAAACACGCTTCCTCAATAATGCTCCGATAGTTTCGATCAGGATTATATTGATGTTCTTCGGCAATCCACTTGACGGCTTTTCGCAGGCCTTCGCCTTTCGGTTGAATAGTGCTCATGATAAGAATCCTTACTTTCCATTTGTTTTTTATAAATTCGGCTTTTTCTTATGAAACTCCGTTGCCGCCTCAAAACTATGGGCCACTTTGAAAAGCATCTCTTCGTTAAAGTGATTTCCCAGGATCTGCAGCCCGATAGGAAGGCCGTCTGATGAAAATCCGCAGGGTAACGACATCCCGGGTATGCCGGCAAGGTTGGCTGAAAGGGTGAAGATGTCCGACAAATACATGGTCAGGGGGTCGTCGACTTTTTCTCCTATTTTAAAAGCTGCCGTGGGCGCCACCGGACAGGCGATGATATCACAGGTTTCAAAGGATTTTTTAAAATCTTCGGTGATAAGGGTGCGAACCTGGGATGCCTTGCCGTAATAGGCATCGTAATACCCGGCGGAAAGACAGTAGGTACCGATAATGATGCGTCTTTGAACCTCCAGGCCAAATCCCTGCGACCTTGTGCTGCAATACATATTCATCAGGTCCGTGTTGTCTCTGTTGCGAAAACCGTATTTGACACCGTCATATCTGGCCAAATTGGAACTGGCTTCAGACGGTGCAATGACATAATAGACTGCCACCGCATATTGGGTATGGGGTAAAGAAATCTTCACCCGTTTGGCGCCCAGCTCTTCAAGGACCCCAACGGCATTGCTTACCGCCGACATCACAGCAGGATCCAACCCTTCGGTGGCGCTGTATTCTTCAGGGATACCGACGGTAATCCCTCTCAGATCGCCGCCGAGATCGGATGCATAATCCGGTACGTCCCTGGGCACCGAGGTGGAGTCGGACCGGTCATATCCGGAAATGATGTTCATTAAAAGGGCACAATCGGTCACGTTTTTTGCCAGTGGGCCGATCTGATCCAATGAAGATGCAAAGGCAACCAGACCAAAGCGGGATACCCGCCCGTAGGTAGGCTTCATCCCCACAACACTGCAATGGGAAGCCGGCTGCCTGATGGAGCCCCCGGTATCCGATCCCAACGCTCCCAGACACATATCTGCAGCGACTGCCGCCGCAGATCCTCCGCTGGATCCGCCGGGGATACGGGTTGAGTCCCATGGATTGCGAGTAATTTTAATTCCGGAGTTTTCCGTGGATGACCCCATGGCGAATTCATCCATGTTGAGTTTGCCGACAATCACCGCATTGGCGTCTCTTAGCTTCCGAATAACCGTTGCATCATAAGGGGGCACAAAATTTTCAAGGATTCGTGACCCACAGGTTGTTGGAAAGGCCTGGGTGCAAATGAGATCTTTAACTCCAAGTGGAATTCCGGTAAGCGGCAAACATTTACCCCTGGAAATTGCCTCATCCGCTTGCGCGGCCTGCTGCATGGCAAGCTCGGCTGAAATGGTGATATAAGCGTCTATTTTATTCTCAACCGCATCGATTCTGTCCAAAACCGCCCGGGTCAACTCCCGGGAGGTTATTTTTTTGTTTTTTAAAAGCCGATGGGCTTCGTGAATGGTCAGTTCATACAAATCCACTGATTGTTTCTCCTTGGTCGGTTGTTGGTCCCTGGTTTCCGGATCATAAAAGCTCAAAACAAAAGGGAAGAAGCGATTATTAATGAGCTATAAACTGATGTGGCCGCAAAAAGGCACAAAAAACACAAAAAGAAAATTTTATGCTTAATAATTACAATAAGTTATAATATTAAAATTCAAGAATTTTGACTTTTTACGAGATTGCCATAAACGAATATCCGTGAGTTTTTATTCGGCATCCCGAAATCCATCTTACCCCACCACTTTCGGCACGATAAAGTTCCCATCCTCCTTTTCGGGAGCGTTGGCCAATGCCTGCTCCCGATCCAACGGCGGCCTTTGTTCGTCTTCGCGAAAGGCATTGGTTAAGGAAATCGCATGGGATGTCGGCCGGAGACCTTCCGTGTCGACTTCATTGAGTTTATCGACATATTCCAGAACATCCCCAATCTGCCCGGCAAACTTATCTATGGATGCATCATCCAGTTGCAACCGTGCCAGATCAGCTACATACAAAACTTCGTCTTTGGTTATTTTCATTGTAATATGTCCGTTGTCTGTTGTAATTTGGGTGTTGTTTATCGAGCAAATGAGCCCTCTGAGCCTTGAATCCTCAGCTCAGCTTCCATTCTATGCACTTTGCTTTCTGTCCAAGGCCCTCTCCACCCTGATACCAAGAACCCTGAACCTCTGAACGTTGAACCCGGAACCCTGAATCTACTTTTCAACCACAATCGGCTTCAGCCCCGTTTTTTTCAATTTGTTCAGGGTGCGTCTGGCAGAGAGCTTGCTTTTGTACTCTCCGACCCTGACGCGGTACCAGATGCCTTTGCCCGGGACCTTGCCGATAGCCCGATAGGCGCGAAATCCCTTTTTCTTGAGCTTTGCCACCAACCGATCGGCATCACGCACGTCTTTCACCGAAGCTACCTGAACGGTATAGGTTTTTACGGTTGACCGGGTCTTGTTTATGGAATCAATCGGCAGCCTTTGAGAGGTTTTTGTCGCTCCTGTTTTTGGGGGCTTGGTTTTTTCGATGATTTTTTTGCCGGCTTTACCGTCCATTGGTAGAGGAGGCTTCTTTTTGGGTGAAGATTCTGTCTTTTTACCGGTTAACGGAGAATGCTTTTTTTGACCGATTTGAGTGTCTTCACGATTGTCTCTCAGGGCTTCATAAAAACCAAGCTTGGTCTTATCTCTTACAATCCCTGATTTCCCCCGGGTTTTCTGCTGTTCCTTATTCTTGAGATTTTCCCGGGATGCCTCCAGCCTTTTTTGAATTCCGGCGATATCAAATTTTACAGGCGCCGTACCTCTGCCAACCAGAACACCGATTATAAACATCCAGGCACAAACAAAGAAAATGAAGCAAACCCAGCCGGTAACGGCTTTGCGGCTTAAAATCAAAAACGGCTTTTTTGGCAAAGATACTTTTTTATTTTTTTTCATTAAACGATCTCTTTTTACGCCGTAACCTTGAACCATAAAGGCTTTTTTTTGCCAAGTCAAGCAGCTTTCCCCAATCCGTTATGGATACCCTTCGAGGACCCAGGGTATCTTTAGTGAAGGAGATAGATGGAGTGCAAACGGTGATCTTGAATACGGTGATTTTTAATATAGAATAGATGGGTTATGGTTGGTCTTCGGGGAGAGGTGAAGATGGCGTTGTTCCGATCTGAATCAATCAATGCCGGAATTGCATCGTACGTCCCTGTGAAAAAGAGGTTCTGAAAATATGAATGGAAAACTTATAATTATGCGCTTATTTTTCTCGTAATTTAGTCTAAAATTCAAAAAAGCCGGCTTTCCGTTCCGCATGAACTATGGAAGGGACAACCGGCTTCGATCTTTTGGCGCAACTTTTATTTGATCCAAGTTTTAGTGGGCAAGGGGCTCCATCGGCACACCTATTGCCAATTCAATTTCTCTTGGATACGGATCAGTTCCATTTATCTTAGTCTTTATCGAACCTTGCGCCTCAAAAAGACCAGACCGATAAGACTGGAGCCAAGCAGAATCAAGCTCGGCGGAATCGGAACCGCTGTAACCTTAACTCCGAATAAGCCGGCTCCTACTGTGCCGCCACCGGTTCCAAAAATATTGGCAAAATATTTTTTACCGGGACTTGCTGCAAAGGTGAAACTTCCAGGGTCGACGATGCTGCCCACAGGATCAGTTGCCGTTGTTATGGAGAGAAAAAGAAAGTCAAATCCAAAAATTGGGTCTTCGCTCAAATCGGAGAGAGTCGCCCTGTAAGTAAACGGTGCTGTGTCAGCTTCAAAATCAAAGGTTAGGCCAGTAGTTTCTTGTATCCAGCCGGTTGTCTCGAAAACAGTTGCTGCACCGGCAGAGAGGGGTATCAGCAGGCAGGCGATAGCTAAACTAACCAGACATAGTTTTAATTTCAAGATTTCACCTCGTTTTTTAAATTAAAGATTGTGTTTATGAAAGAACAATAGCGCACTTTGCTGATCGAAAAGCAAGAAAAAGATGGGGATTCACTGAGCTAAACCATTCCACAAACTTGTCCCTAAATCAAAAAAAAATAAAAAGCAACCTTTTTCTGAACGATGCACAACAATCTTTCTCTGGAGGGCAAAGAGTTCACAACTAAGGCCCTACCCATTCTCAACGCAAAACCACAAACCACGGATTGAGCAGGTTCTCCTTATTATAGATCAGCGGTTCATTTGTGTCGTATTGAAAAACCTTACACCCGGCGTTTTCGGCGATGGCCTGCCCCGCCGCCGTATCCCATTCCATGGTCGGCCCCGTTCGCGGGTAAATATCCGCCCTGCCTTCGGCCACCAGGCAAAGCTTAAGGGAGCTTCCGGCAGAGATAAATTCAACCTCGCCGTGCTCCTGCCGTTTTTCTTCCACAAATGCTTCCAATTCGGGTGAAGCGTGGGAACGGCTACCGATGATGGTAAATGGGCGATTGGTTGAATAGCTGACCGGTAAGGTCGTTGCGGCCTCGATGATGCTATCGACGGCCTCCGCGGTGCTTTCAGCGGCCGAACCGATCACCTGACGGTTTATCGCTTCAATATCGTCAATGGAATCTGTTTTAAAAGATCCCAGACTGTCTAAAGCAAAATAGAGCACGTTTTTGTCAGGCACATAAATGACTCCCCCGGCCGGTTTCCGATCCCGAATCAGTGCGATATTGACGGTAAATTCGCCGTTTTTCTTGATAAATTCCTTGGTGCCGTCCAGGGGATCGATGAGCCAATACGTATCCCATTTTTTTCTCTCCTCATAGGGAATATTTTTCCCCTCCTCGCTTAAAATCGGGAGATCTAATTTTCCAAGGCGTTGGACAATTATTTCATGAGAGCGCTTGTCCGCCAAAGTAAGAGGAGATTTGTCAGCCTTTTCTTCTACCTCGAAATCAGGCGACCGATAGACATCCAGAATAGCATGACCGGCATCAATGGCCGCCGTTACGGCTGTCAGCAGGTAAAATTTATCATTCATTAATCTCTCCTGTTTTGTTCGTTAGGATTGTTAAGATGGTTTAGATCGTTGAGAGCGTTTAGAAAAAACCGATGGAGGAAGGAAGACCACTTCGCGTAGAAGAGGGACGACAGCAAGACTTGACGATAAACTTTCAAATCTCTCATGGTTCCTATTAAGGTTGTTTTCTTTTCGTCCATCTTCCCTCGGCCTTCGTCCGTCGCCTTCGGCTTTCAGCTTCTTATTACTTCATTCCGCATTCTCCATTCCGGAATCAAATTCATCTGTTTTTTTTGAGTATGCCCTTTTTGCCTTTAACGGTCAAGCCGAATATTGAAAACCTTATTATTCGAAAGAGTTAACCGCAGAATTACACTCAGTGGG
>JAJRYW010000333.1 GCA_024275555.1 Calditrichota bacterium
CAGTTGGTGCAGTCGCTCCAGGATGCTTTCGGGGAGCAGTCCGTTCCGGAAGCCGGGACCCGGGAAGGCCTGGAGATGATTAACAAAGAAACGGAGCAAATTGAACCAAACGCCGTCGATGAGCTGGGCGGCATGGTGCAGAAGGAGATCGATGAAATCAAATCGGAAGTAGAAGAGTTTATCCTGAAGAATAAATTGCAGGGGATGGTCAATGTAAAGAGCGGGGATCGCGGGGCGGTCATCACCATATCCGACGTGGTTTTGTTTGACGCCGGCGAAGCGGATTTTAATTACAAGGCTTACCCGATCCTGGACAAGATAACCGAGCTTTTGGAAGAGTTTCCCTACAGCGTCAAAGTTGAGGGGCATACCGACGACCGGCCGATTCACACCCTGCAATATCCATCCAACTGGGAGCTCTCTGCCTGCCGGGCTTCCAGTATGGTGCGATTTTTCATCGAAAACGGCATTGATCCGCGGCGGCTTTCTGCGGAAGGGTTTGCCGAATACCGGCCCATTGCCGACAACAGCACCCGGGAAGGCCGCGCGAAAAATCGGCGGGTCGAGATTGTCTACACCCGGGAGAGCATCCTGCAAAAGATGAAAGGGAAATCCCCGAATCCCGATTTAGCGGAAGCAGTCCGTTAACCCCTCCAAAAACAAACAAAAAAAGCGCCTGCGATCATTTCTCACAGGCGCTTTTTTTAAACTGAACCGGAGCTGATTAACCGAGGAATGCCCGCAAGGCCCGGCTGCGCGAGGCGTGGCGTAAACGGCGAATCGCTTTCTCTTTAATCTGTCGCACCCGTTCACGGGTCAGGTTAAAGCGTTCGCCAATTTCTTCCAGGGTAAGCGGGTGCTCCTGGCCCAATCCGAAATAGAGCCGCACCACTTCCGCTTCCCGTTTGGTCAGGGTTGCCAGGGCGCGTTCAATTTCCACTTTTAAAGACTCACTCATCAAGTCGGAGTCGGGCGGCGGCTGGTGGTCGTTTTGAATCACATCCAGGAGCCGGTTATCTTCGCTATTGCTAAAAGGCGCATCCATAGAGAGATGGCGGCCGGAAATCTTAAGCGTATCCGCAACTTCAAAATCGGTCATATCCAACTGCTCGGCAATTTCGCTGGCGCTGGGCTCGCGTTCAAATTCCTGCTCCAGAGCCGAATATGCTTTACCAATTTTATTTAATGCACCCACCCGGTTTAAGGGAAGCCGCACCACGCGGGACTGCTCGGCCAGGGCTTGTAAGATCGACTGACGAATCCACCAAACTGCGTAGGAAATAAATTTGAAACCGCGGGTTTCATCGAAACGTTTGGCAGCTTTTATCAGCCCCAAATTCCCTTCGTTAATCAAATCCCCTAAAGACAAACCCTGGTTTTGATATTGCTTGGCTACACTGACTACGAAACGGAGATTGGCTTTAGTAAGTTTTTCCAGAGCTTCCTGATCACTCTGCTTGATACGCTGAGCCAACTCGATTTCTTCTTCAGGAGTCAATAATGGCACTTCCCCAATTTCCTGGAGATACTTATCCAGAGATTGACTTGCACGGCTAACGGAACCTCTCGCCATTCTGTTTAGATCCCTCCTGTTAAAGGTTTTTGATTGGTCGGTTTCCCGATTATTCTTCCATCTTTAGTGATACCGAAAGCGCCCCCACTGAGTTCCGAGGATAATCTTTCCAGGTGCTGAAGAAATTCTCCCCGTTTTTTTCCTTGCAAAGGCTTCGGCGAAAAATTGACCGCTTTGTTGTAGACGTTGATTGGGATTACCTCTGCATTGATAGTATCGTCAGATGCAATGTTTATTTTAAGTATGATGCTTTCTTTGACGCGCTCGCTGTAAGAGCCGAAAATAAAGTTGCCCAGTGAATAGGCAATCAGCTTTCCTTTGTACCACTCCAGGCCCTGCACCACATGGGGGTGATGCCCCAGGATGATGTCGGCGCCTTTGTCGATTAGCTGATGGGCCAGCAGCACCTGGTAATCCTTGGGCGTTTCCCGAAGCTCCTGCCCCCAGTGACAGGAGACAATCACCACATCACAAACCCGGCTTAAGCGGGCAACATCTTTAAAAACAAATTCCTGGTAAGGAAAACTTGTGCCGGCGCTGCTGTCGGTGGCCCAAAACTCCCGGGGAAAGGTCAGGCTGTATGATAAAAACCCGATGGTCCGGCCGTTCACTTCCCAGACGGCGGCCCGGCGCGCTTCGGTTAAATTCATCCCCGCCCCGGCGTAGCGAATTCCGTGCTGATCCAGCAAGGCAACCGTCTCCTGTAAAGAGGCAGCACCGAAATCCATGATATGATTATTCCCTAAACTGACCAGGTTGATACCGGCGCCGGTTAAAACAGCAACCAGGGATGGATCAACCTGAAAGGTGTATTGCTTGGGAAATGCTTGTCCGCCAACTCCGAAAGGCGCTTCCAAATTGGTAAAAAAGATATCCGTATCGGTCAGAACCGCTTGCAGATGCTGAAACGGGTAGGACATTCCGCTGTCTGCCAGAACATCTCCCACCCAGGAGCCCAACATAGTATCTCCCGTTGCCAGTAATTTCAGTGTGTCGGCAGCTGGATTATTGCGGGCGGCGCCGCTATTTATCCACACCAGGAGCAATATAAGCAATGCATAGAGTTTTATATTCCGGCCCAATCCCATTCCTGCATCATTTAAACTTTTCGGCAATTTCTTGGATGTAGCCTGTTCCCAATAGTTACAAAGTCTCTTTCCGGGCGGCGATTTAAAAATGAACCGCGCCAGCGCTTCGAGCGTCTCTTGACAACCCGTCATCGCAAAAACGGCCGGAGGCGTATGAGCTAATCTCGAAAACCCGCATCGACTCTGGCAGCGCCATTCACCATTCCGGCCAAAAAGCCCGGTAATTTAACAAAAAAAGTGTTAGAATCCAATAAATGCGAAAGTTTTTTTTCGGCGAAAAATAGAGTGATCGGAATGTAATTATTCTTTGTTGAGAAACTCGGTAAGAACTACCTTGGCGCCCTGGGAGGAGGAAACAATTTCCACTTCATCAATCAAATTCTTAACTAAAAAAACCCCCCGGCCATTCTGTTTCCACAGGTTCTGCGGGTCGGTGGGGTTGTCGATCTCTTCCGGATCAAATCCTTCCCCTTCATCCTCGATGGTCACAACCACCCGGTCGGTTTGATATACAGCCAGGATGCGTACCATCTTTTGGGGGTCCTGCTTATTCCCATGCATGATGGCGTTATTGACCAGTTCGGTAACAGCGATGGCCATATTATCGGTTTGATCCGTATCCAGACGCGCGCATTTGCACATGTTGGCCACGAACTTTTCCACAATGGGAAGATTTGCAAAGTCACTGCTGATGACCAGCTCTTCTTAATGTTCCGAATTTTGAATATACTTATAGGTCATATAGTTTCGGATTTATTTGTTCCAAAAAATATAGACAATCGCAGGGACTCATCCAAATTTTATTTTGAGGGAATAAATTGGAAAGGCGCTTCAATCAAATTGAAATTGGCGGTAGAGTTTCACCCCCTCGGTGAAGGTTACTTTTATTACGGCGGTTAGCGGGATAGAGAGCAGCATTCCCAGTACGCCGAAGAACTTTACGCCGATAATCACCACCAGCAGCACGGCCAGGGGCGGCAGGTTAACGGTGCGCGCCACAATGGCCGGCTGCACCACCACATTGTCGATCAGTTGAACCAGGCCAAAAGCCAGGGCAATATAGAGCAGCGTGCTAAACTCGCCGCTATCCATAAAGGTGATGATCATGGCCATCAGCGCCCCGGAAAGCGGGCCGATATAGGGAATCAGGTTGGCCAGCCCGGCCAGGGTTCCGATTACCACAAAGTATTTTACATCCAGCATCCACAAAGCAAAGGTGGAAAGAATCCCGATGATCAGGGCATCCAGAATTTGCCCGCGCAAATAATTGCCGATCTGCACATCCATTTTATAGTAGAGATTGCACACCAGTTCGAAATAGCGGTTCGGGGTGATGCTGATCAGTTGCTTTTTGATGTCCCGGCCGTCTTTGAGAAGGAAAAAGACAATAAAGGGGGTCAGGATGAGGTTGGTAAAGATAGAGACGACCTGGAGCAGATTTGTAAACAACTGGTTTCCGAATGAGACCACTTCCTGGGCCAGCCGGGCGGTCAGATTAAACTCTTTGATTCCCACAAAAGCCAGGCCCTGCTGAATGAAGGCATCCAGCCGGCTGACCAGCAACTGCGTTTTTTCCGGATCAATTCCGGCGCTGATAGCCTCAATTTCCCGGCCGATGACCGGCAGCAGCATAATCATTATCGCACCGATAATCAGCGTCAACACCAGGTAGAGCAACGCCGTGGCCGGCGTACGGGTCATCCCGTACGATTCGATCCAGCTTACCAGCGGGTCCAGCAAATAAGCGATAATAGCGGAGATGATGACCAGCTTAACCAGGTCGCCGATATAGGAAAGGAAGGCGACTGCCAGCCCCAGGATGAGCGCCAGCAGCAGAAACTTCAGGGTTCGTCGAACGATGTGTTCCATTATTCAGCTTCCTGGGTGCTGCGCCGTTGCTGTTTCAGGGAATAGAGCTTTTTCTGCAGCGCGGTGACCTGTTCGTTGGATTTTTTCAGACGGGCGCCAATCACAAACATCAGCCGCATCACAATTTTAATGCCCATGCGCGGCTTTCGTTCGATCAAATCAAGCAGATCGGAGCGGAAGAAGGCCAGCACCCGGCAATCGGTTTTGGCCAGCACGGTGGCAGAGCGGGGGGAATCGTCCATCAAAGCCAATTCGCCGAAGAAGTCGCCGTCATGCAACTCGGCCAGGAGCTGCTGGGTAGGCTCCAGGTACACCTGCACCCGCCCGCTTTCGATGATATACATTCCGATCCCCGGCTCGCCCTGGTGGAAGATGGTTTCCCCGGCTTTATATTCGCGCCGGTAAAGAATCCGCTCCATGGAGATCAGCTCTTTGCGGGTTAACCCCTCAAAAATCGGGATGCGCTTCAGTACGGTGCGCAGGCGCTCCCGGTCATCTTTGCGATGAAAAATGTTTCCCCAAAAACTATCCATCTTGGCCCCATTTCTCCGGGCAACCGGCCCGTATTCCTCACCAAATTAAACCGTAAATTAAGAGACTTCCCTTCCCGGGGCGGTAGCATCCTCCGGGGTAATCAGCACCAGCTTTTTGTCATCTTTAACTGCCAGCAGCATTCCCTGGGATTCCACTCCCCGGATGGTCGCCGGCTGGAGATTGGCCACCACAACCACGGTCTTGCCCACCAACTCCTCCGGTTGATAATGTTCGGCTAACCCCGCCACGATCTGACGTTTTTCATTCCCCAGGTCGATTTGCAGTTTAAGCAGCTTGCGGGCTTTGGGGATCGCTTCCGCCGCGATTACCCGGGCGGTGCGCAACTGCACTTTTTGGAAATCCTCGAAACTGAGATATTCCGGCGCCGGTTTTTCCGGGGAAGTTTCTTCCTGCGCCTTTCGCAATCGCTCAATCTCTTTTTGAATCACCTCGTCTTCCAGCTTGCGGAACAGGATTTCCAGTTCGCCCAACTGATGGCCGGCCGGCAGTTTTTCCCGGCCGATCTGATCCCAATTGGCCTGGTCCGGCGTTCCGGGCAGTTGCAGCATCTTCCAGATTTTCGCCGAAGAGAACGGCAGGATCGGGTTCATCAGCACCGCCAGGGCGTGAATGGTTTGCACGCACAAATTCAGGGTGGTTGCGCATACCCCGGGATTTTCCTTGCGGGTCCGCCAGGGTTCTTTATCATTAAAATACTTGTTGGCGAAACGCGCCAGGCTCATCATTGTTTTGGCGGCTTCCTTAAACTGAAAATTATCCAGCAGTACGGCCATCTGATTGCGGGTGGTTTCGATCTGTGCCAGCAGTTGCCGGTCCAGTTCATCCGGGTCGCCGGCCGGCGGAAGCGCGCCGTCAAAATATTTTTTTATAAAAGTAAAACTGCGATTGACAAAGTTCCCCAGCGCATCGGCCAACTCATTATTATGCCGGGCCTGGAATTCCTGCCAGGAAAAATCGGCGTCGCGGGTTTCCGGCATGTTGATCGCCAGGGCGTAGCGCAGCGAATCCGGCTCGAACTTTTCCAGGTAGTCGTCCAGCCAGACCGCATAGTTGCGGCTGGTCGAGAGCTTGTTTCCTTCCAGGTTCAGGAATTCGTTTGCAGGCACATTGGCCGGCAGAACGTAGTCGCCGTGGGCCATAAGCACTGCCGGAAAGATCAGGCAGTGAAAAACAATATTGTCTTTCCCGATAAAATGAATCAGTTTGGTGTCTTTATCCTGCCAGTAGGGTTTCCAGCGTTCCGGGTCGCCCTGCCGGATGGCCCACTCTTTGGTAGCGGAGATATAGCCGATGGGGGCGTCGAACCAGACATAGAGCACTTTTCCTTCTGCATCCACACCGGCCTTCCGGGCAACATCTTCCGGCAAGGGCACCCCCCAGGGAAGGTCGCGGGTGATGGCGCGATCTTTCAGTCCGTTTTTAAACCAACTCTGAATTTGGCCTAAAACGTTGCTGCGCCATTCCGGGTGACCGGCAATCCATTTTTCCAGCTTTGGCTGAAACTCTGCCAGGGGCATGTACCAGTGGGTGGTTTTCTTCAGCACCGGCACGGCGTTGGTAATGGCGCTGCGGGGATTGATCAGATCGAGCGGGCTTAACGAAGTACCGCAGCTCTCACATTGATCTCCATAGGCGTCTTCATAATCGCAATGGGGACAAACGCCGCGCACAAAGCGATCGGCCAGGAACATCCGGGCTTCCGGATCGTACAGTTGTTTTTCGGATTTCAACACAAAGACATTCTTTTCCGCCAGGGTGCGGAAAATCTCCTGGCTGGTCTGATGATGCACCGGCGAGGAGGTGCGCCCGTAATAATCAAACGACATTCCGAAACGTTCAAAGCTGGATTTAATCATCTCGTGGAAGCGATCGACAATCTGCTGCGGGGAAACGCCTTCTTTGCGGGCCCGGAGCATGATAGGCACCCCGTGTTCATCGGAACCGCAAATGTAGAGCACATCCCGTTTTTTTAAACGGCAGTAGCGGGCAAAAATGTCGCCGGGCAGATAAGCGCCGGCCAGGTGTCCTAAATGAATCGGCCCATTGGCGTACGGCAGGGCGCTGGTGAGCATATAGCGTTCTTTCTTTGGCAAGGCGTTGCCCTCCCATCAGTTTTGATTGCGCAGTGGTCAATTCCAATAATAACGGCAATATATACGTTGATTTAAGCAAAAATGCAACTCCCATCCCAAACTGTTGCCGCTGTTGCACCAATAAAAACGGCTGAACCTGGTAGCAGTTCAGCCGCTGCATATTATATGATGCAAAGAAAGGGGAAAAACCGGAGAACACTCAGGTAATGATCTTTTGCAATTCCTGGTAGGTAAATTTTTCGAATTCATTATCCTGCAAACGGACGTAAATCACCCCATTAAAGATATCGATTTTCTCTACCCTTCCGCGTCCTTTAGGCGTCTCCACAATTTCGTAAGGGGCCGGGTATTTGCTTAGCTCTTCCACATAATCGTCGCGTTCGTAGGCCAGGCAGCATTTCAGCCGCCCGCAAATGCCGGTCAAGCGGGAGGGATTCATGGGAATAAGCTGATCTTTAATATACTGGGTGGTGATGTTTTCGAACTTCTTTAAAAAGACGGTACAGCAGAGCTGGCATCCGCAGGCGCCATAACCGCCGACATGCCGGGCGGCGTCCCGCACGCCAATCTGCCGCAGTTCAATGCGGGTGCGGTATTGCGAGGCCAGTTCCCGCACCAATTTGCGAAAGTCGACCCGCTCATCGGAGGTAAAATAAAAGGTTAGCTTATTATGATCCCACTGGTACTCGGTGTCGACCAGGTTCATATTCAAGCCATGGCGATTGATGCGGTCTTTGCAGGCCCGCAGGGCTTGATCCTCCAGGTCTCGATTCGCCTCGAGTTTCTCCAGGTCTTCCGGGGTGGCCAGGCGCACCACCGCTTTCAGTTCCTCGTCATGCAAGTCGCCTTCGAACCACTCGCCCACCTGGATCACTTTGCCAAGGTCAAACCCATTGTTGGCTTCTACAATAACAAAATCCTCCGGGGCCACCTTCAGCGTAACGGGTTTGCCAAAAATACCAATCCGCCCCGCTTTAAAGGCCACTTCCACCACATCTGTACTAACCAGATTTTCTTTATTGTGAAATTTGTTGTTTGCTGTTGGGTAGGAATCCATCATTATAACCGCCCGGTCTAAGCATTTCGTAAACTTTGATTAAGTTTAATAGCGAGGGTGGTCAAAATCAACAAAGGATTGAAATTCCTGGGATCGTTGAGTTGCTGCAACGCACGCTCTATTTCCGAGGCAATCGCGGAGATGTCCGCATCCGGGGTGTAGGCCATAAATTTTTTCAAGGTTTCTACCTGATCGCGGTTATAGAGCAGGTCTTCACTGTTCGGCAGTTTTTGGAGATAGAGAATATCCTGAAACCAGTACAACAGGAACCGCAGCAGGATTCGGGCTTCTTCCCGGTTTTTGGGGGCGCCCAGCGGCTCCACAATTTCCAGCAACTCCTGGGTGCGGTGAATCAGCACCACTTTCCGTAAAAACTCGATGGCTTTATCGCGCAGGGGGAGGATATCTTTTTCCAGAAAGTCCATAATCTGCCGGAGATTATATCCCGCCAGCCGGATAATATTGGGGAGCGCAGCCTCATCGACATCGGGAACATAGCGATGCACCAGGGTGGAGATCACTTGCTCCGGCAACCGCTCGAAGCGCAGCAACTGGCAACGCGATTTAATCGTGGGCAGAATCCGGTGAATATTGGCGGTGGTTAAAATCAGAACCAGGTTTGCCGGGGGCTCTTCCAACAATTTCAACAAAGCGTTGGCGGCCTCCACCCGCATTTGATCCGCCTGGGAAATAATAAATACTTTTCGCATCCCTTCATACAACTTGAATCCGGATTCTTTTTTCAACTCCCGGATGGTATCGATACCGATAAAAGTGTTTTTGCCCGGAAAAAGCGTGCTCCGGAAAGGATTCCGGGCCTTTTCCAGATAAACTTCCTGCAGTTCGTCATCCTTTAAATTGGTTTTTGCCGGGGTGGGGAAAATCAATTTAACATCCGGGTGCTGTAAGCTGAGCACCTTGTGCGCCTGGGGAGATTCCAGGTCAGGCTGTCCGTTCTCGATGGGGCTGTTCAGCAATTTGGCCAGGTGGAGGGCAAAAAGCTCTTTGGCGCATCCTTCCGGGCCATGAAAAAGATAGGCGTGCGACAGCTTATTCTGCTGATAGGCTTGCCAAATTTTCTCTTGCAGTTCCTTGTGTCCGATTTCCGCAGCAAAAATCATTGTAGCCGTCTGTTCATTTAGGTTCTGTCGAGATCACTAATTTTTCCACGCCACTCCGGCGGGCAATATCCATAATCGACACCACCAGGCCATGGGGCGCCTTCTCATCCGCGCTGATAATCAAGCTGTGTTCACTGCGCTCTTGCATCATTTTCTGCAATGTCTCTCCCAAACGGGATATTTCCACTTCCTGGTCGGCATAATAAATTTTGGAATCACGGGTGACAAACAGAACGCTTTTCTCGACCCGCTGGGCCTCGGCGGTTTGGGCCTTGGGCAGTTCCAGCTTTAATCCCGGCTGCTCCAGAAAGGTGGAGGTGATGGTGAAAAAAATGATCATGATAAACAGCACGTCTACCAGCGGGGTAATATTTAAAAGCACCTTTTTGGGTTTTACATCGATGAGCTTCATTTTGTCCCCAGCTTTAACTCTAACGCTTCGCTTGATTTAGCCTGAAGACGGAAAATTTTATTCAGCAAAAGCAGGGTGTGTTTTTCGATATCCAGAATCAGACTTTGGGTGCGGGTGTCATAAAAGTTGTAGGCAATCAGCGCGGGGATTCCGATAAACAGGCCGGTTGCGGTAGTAATCAGCGCTTCGGAAATACCGCCGGAGAGCGCCTTGGCCTGCCCCACCCCCATTTCCTCGATAATGCTGAACACCTGGATCATCCCCAGCACCGTTCCCAGCAATCCCATCAACGGGGCAATTCCGGCCACGGTTTCCAACGCGCCTAACCCGCGACTAAGCGACCGCACCTGCTGGCGGCCTTCATCTTCGATAATATTGCGCAGCTCATCCGGCGAAAGGTCGGCATTATCCAGGCATATTTTGATGATCTCCGGAAACGGCCCGTCAAATTTCTGGCACACCGAGCGAACCAGTTCCAGGTCTTCCAGTTTGCTGATCTGATCCAGGACGGCCAGGATTTCCGGCGCCAAAATCTTTTTGCGACGCAAACTCCAGCTACGTTCCAGAACAACCGCCAGCACCACGACGGAACTCAGCAGCAGCGGGTACATCATGATCCCGCCTTTTTCAAAAATTTCAAACATAGTCAATCATCCTTTTAACAACTGCAAAATGTAACATGCACAACTGTGATTTAGTATTAGTATTAGTTTTTTTGATGTTGGCGCTGCAAACGCTCTTGCACTTTGCGAAAATTGGGATAGTTGAGCCGGTACCAGACCTCCAGCACTTCGTACGGTGTGTTGGGGGGAAACGCTTCCCAGGGATCGGAAGCCAGAACCGCCCCGACGGTGGTTTCCTTAAGCGAGGGGTGACCGGTGTATTCTTTGACCTCGTAGCCCAGCACTTTGCCGGTGCGGTGCACAAACACCACGATGGTAATGTTTCCCTCAATCAACCCCATATAATAAGCGGAGGAGGGGAACAAGAGCCGGCCGATTTTTTCCAGATGACGCCAGTACCATCCCACCAGATCACTTCCGACGGTTCCATAAGCCAACTTGCCAATTTTTTCTGCGGAGAATTTTTCGTAAATCTCCTGCCGGTTTCCCTCTTTGATCTCCTGGTTGGGGCCTTCCAGTCCTTCCCCGGCCTGGAACTCTTCCAGCGCCTCCCGGCTGGTCTCTAATTGAGGGGTCTTCGTCAAAGCACTTTTTGTGAACGGAATAGGTTTATTCATCGCCAGCCAGGCTTCTTTTCCCTGGTAATCGGGAATATTTGTGGGAGGCGGAGAAGGTTGCGGGGCCTGCTCGGTTTGCCGGGAGGCCGGGCGGGCCGCCTCTGCCCTGGCCGGGTCCTGCTGCGGGGGCGTCAGGCTCTTCTCCAAATCCGGGTTGATCTCCGGCGCCGCAGATTTGCTGGACTTTTCGGCAATAAAATTGCCTGCTATGCTCGGCTCTTCCTCGTTGGCGTCGGGATTATCAGTTACGATCAGTTCATCCGGGGCCGCTTGCTCCGGTTCCGGCTGCTCCGGGTTCTCCGGTGCAGGTTCTTCTGGCTCCGGTTCGCTCTGCTCTGCCTGGGGTTCCGGCTGCTCCGCTTTGGCCGGCGGCGGGGTCGGCTCAAATTACAGCACAATCGGGGCCACATCGGCGGGATCGGGCGGAGGAACGTCGTAGGACAACAGGTCGAATTGGGTCAGCAAAACAATGCCCAGAATATGCACCAGGATGGATATAATTATCGCATACGGTAATCGATTTTTTTCTTTTTGCCGCATTGGCAACCATCTGCCTTTATAAGCTGCTAAATAGACCTTATTGCAAACTAAGTTTATATTGCTACATAACTTATGTCATTTCGAACGAAGAGAGAAATCTGTTAACACTCAAAACTTTATCTTTAATTCACAATTATTTCAGCAAATTTACTGTCGAATACGCACAGATTTCTCTCTCCGTCCCTGGAGTTCGTGGCAACGCCATCCCGTCGGGAAAATGACAGTGGTTTTTTAAAGTTAATAATTACAGTTCCTTAAAAGATAATAAGGTCTAATATTTGCATCGTTCGTTTTTTGTGCGAACCGGGATAATTTAACTTAGACAACCCCGGAATCAAAAACTCACTACGAATTTACAAATATAAATCCTGCTGTATTACGACACAGAATACGTTTAGTTCACATTCGGAGCAATCTGCAGAAGCGGTTCATCTTCCAAAGCGCCAACGGATCAGCGGGCGCCAGCGGGCGGCAAGGCGGAAAGAGCAACCATTTTCCGCGCCCGAAAAAAAAGCCGGACGACCATGCATCCGGCTTGTGCACAAAGCAAAAATCAGTAGAAGGTTTACCCGTTGGGATTCATCTCAGAGGTTTTAATCACTTTTCCGGGGCGGCTTTCATAATAGTCGTTGTTCTTGGTCAGTTCAAATTGCTCTAACAGCCGTTCCTTATCCCAGATCAACTCATCGCGGGAGTAGGCGGCAAAATCATAAATCTGGGTCAGTTCGATGGCTTCGCGGGGGCAGGCTTCTTCGCACATGCCGCAAAAAATGCAGCGCAGCATATCAATCTCGAAGACCACCGGGTATTTCTCCCGGTCATCCCAGGGAGATACACCGCCAACAATGTGGATGCAATTAGACGGGCAGGCCGCCGAACACATTTCACAGGCCACACACTTAATCCGGCCCTCGGCGTCTTTGTTTAAACGATGCGCCCCGCGGTAACCGGGACGAGGAACCCATTTCTCTTCCGGGTATTCCACGGTAAATTTCTTTTTCGGGATATGCCGGCCGGTAATGCTCATTCCTTTCAGAATCGCCGGGAGGTAAAGCCGTTCACTCCAACTCATCTTGGGAGCAGAAAGTTTTTTCACTGTGATCATCTGGAAGCCTCTCTTTCTCTGACAAACTTGTTATCACCGGTCTTAAAGATTTTAAATATAATCGATAGTATACCCAGATAAAAAGTACTTTTGGGAAAAGATGAGCAAAACTACCCGGATTAATGATTAAAGGGGCGTTCTCACTCAAAGCTCCTGCTTTGAACGCAGACTTTCTCACATAGCTCGGTTTTAAAAAAGGCGCTGTTTCAGAAGGACAATGTCCCTGTCCTGTCCAGCGAGGGCAGCCGCCGCGCAGAGCTCTTAGAAAGCCCACACTCCGGGCAGGAGCATGGAATGCCACAAAAGAAATACAGAGCTCCAACGGAACGCTGTTGGAGTTGGCAAACAGCCTCACCAGTGGTCTTGCCTCGTCGCAACAGCGCGACTGCACAATCTTACTAACTGATATTACGCAATTTTGCCAACGGGAGGTTTATTTTTTACTTGTTCTATGTCATCCGGAGTTTGTCGGCGCGAAGTGCTCCCGCTCCAACGGAGCCGCGTTGTGGTCGGGAAAGGGTGACCATTCTACCTCTTAACTGAATGACGACGTACGTAACATCAGTTACTAAGTGCTTTCGCACACTTCGGTACGAAAGTAAGCTGTCTTCGACAGAGTAAATCGACAAAACTTTTTCGATTGAGACCCCGAAAGGGGCTAAAAAAAAACAACCGATAATTTTTTTGACTTATCGAACGATAATAAAATCGTTATAAAACGGGAGGGGATTTCCCCGGGGAATACGGCGCAAATCCTTACCGGATGGTCTTCCGAAAGTAAAGCAATGCTCATTTTAGAACGACTGAAGGACCGATCTATGGAGAATGGTGATCTCCTCTTAATTCAAAAATCAAACGTTTCGCTTCCGGGCCTTAAAGCGGCGACGGAAGAACTTTTCTCAACCACCCACACGATCACCTCCTCAGACATGGAGGAAATCGCCGCGGCCGTTGAAGAATTTTCACCCCGACTGATCCTCCTCGAGCTTCATTCCCACATCCTTGATGTACTCAGCAACCCCGGTTTACCGGAAACGATTCCGACAATCTTGGTGTTCGGCACAACCGGGCAGGAATTATTAAACCACATCGACCCGGAACGATTTGCCGGCATATTGGACTGGCCCTCCCCCGGGGCGGTTCTGCGGAATACCGTTCAAGTCGCCCGGCAACTTTTTGATTACAAATTCAGCCCATCATGTTCATCTGACGCCGGCGGTTGCTCGCCCACCCCCTTGCCGGAAAACCAGGCAGCAAATGAACATTACCCGCTCTGCACAGGAATAGAAAAAAACCGGCAACGCTACCGGTTTTTTTTCGACAACTCGCACGATGCGATTTTTATCCACGACCTGCAAGGGAACATCTTAGACGTTAACCGACGGGCCAAAGAGTTATTTGGCTACAGCACGGAGGAATTTCTACAGAAGAAGGTTATGGAGCTGCACCCGGAAAACATTCAGCAAGACAGCCGTCAGGCCTTTGAGGAAATCCTGCAAAAAGGAGAACTCTGTATTGAGATCGATTTTCTGCGTAAAGACGGCTCTGTCTTTACAGCGGAAGTTTCAGCCAGTTTATATAACGAAGGAGATTGTCCGGTCGTCCAGGGCATTGTAAGAGATATTAGCCGACAAAAACAGATGGAAAAGGAGTTAACACTCTCGGAGTCCCTCTATCGTTCTCTGGTAGAATCAAGCCCGGTAGCCATTGGCATTCACTACGACACAATTTTAACCTATCTTAACCCCAAAGCGCTGCAATTAATCGGCGCAGCATCTTTCGACGAGGTTGCCGGCAAATCGATTTTTGATTTAATTCATCCGGACTCCCTGGATGACGCCATAGAGCTGTACCGGGAATTTGTAGAAGTCGGGGAAATAATCAAACCGGCGGAATTGAAACTCTTAGGGCAGGACGGCGCGGTGCGGTTTATCCGCGCCACCAGCATCCCCATTGACAACCTGGATAAGACCAGCGCCCAGATTGTTGCCTGGGATATTACCGAACAGGTGGTCCTTAAAGAAGCTCTGCAAGCCTCGGAACGCGAATACCGGGGACTCTTCGAAAAAGCAAGCGACGCAATCCTGATTTTAAATCCCGACAATGAACAGGTTCTGGAGGTTAATCCACAGGCTTGTAAATTATACGGCTACCGCCGCGATGAATTTGTGGGATTGTCCCTGAAAGCGCTTTCCGGAGATTTGCACAGCCGCGAACCCTACCTTGAGTCCACCTTAAAGAGCAATGGAGCGGTCAACTTTGAGACCCGGCACATCCGAAAAGACGGCTCTGTAATGGAATTGGAAGTAAACGCCTCCGTTGTTCAGTACCACGGCAAAACCGCCATTCTGAGCATAAACCGGGATATTACCGAACAGAAAAACAGCCGGAGAAAGATCATTGAAGCAGAGGAACGCTTCCGGATTGCCGCCCAATGCGCCAGCGACCTGATTTATGAGTGGGATATCCAAACGAATCGGTTAGAGTGGTATGGCAATATCGAAAAAGTGCTCGGGTACCGGGATGGCGCTTTCCCCCGTGAACTAAGCGCCTGGGCAAAGCGGCTCCACCCCGATGATGCCGAACAATTAACCAAACTGGTTTCCCGCCTCCGTCGCAGCGCAGATCCGATAAATGTGGAATACCGCGTCCGCCATGAGGACGGCAGCTGGCTGTATTGGATGAACCGGGGTATGGCGATTCCCGATGAAAACGGGCAGCCCCGGAAATACATTGGTGTAATTACCGATGTAACCCGTCAACGCCTCGCCGAGGCTGCCTTACGGGAAAGCCAGGAACGGCTCTCAATTGTGGTCGAAAGCACCGGCCTGGGCATCTGGGATTATAACTTCCGCACCGGCAAAGTCATCCGCAACCGGCAGTGGGCCGAGATGCTCGGCTACTCTTTGGAAGAAGTGGAAACCAGCCTCGATTTTTGGAAAGAGCATATTCATCCGGATGATTTAGCCGTGGTAGAGGAAGCAGAACAACGCCACCTGCAAGGCGAAACCGATATTTTCCGAATGGAACATCGCCTGCGCACCAAATCCGGGGAATGGAAATGGGTTCTCAATTGGGGCAAAATCATCGAAACCGACGAGGACGGTAAACCCCTCCGGGCCGTGGGCACTCACCTGGATATCAGCGATCTGAAAAAGACGGAAGAAGCATTACGCGCCTCCGAGGAGCGCTATCGCCAATTTTTTGAATTGGATTTAACCGGCGATTATATCAGCAAAGCGGAAGGGGAATTCCTGGCCTGTAATCCGGCCTTTTTAAATCTGTTCGGTTTTGAGGATCTTGCCGAGGCGCAACAGTTTTCGCTGACTTCAATCTTCCCCTCGGAGTCGGACTGGCGTCAGTTTTTAGAGCGCCTTTGCCAGCAGAAGCAGATCATGACTCACGAGTGCACACTTCGGCGCAAGGACGGCCAGATACTCAATGTTGTGGAGAGCGCCGTGGGCAGCTTTGATGAAAACGGGCGGCTAACTCTTATTCATGGTTTTATCCTGGATGTCACGAAACAGAACCAGTTGGAAAAACAGGTTCGCCAGGCGCAGAAGATGGAAGCTATCGGCACGCTTGCCGGAGGCATTGCCCACGACTTTAACAATATCCTGGCAGCAATTTTGGGCTACTCGGAGTTAACCCTGGACGATCTTCCGGCGCACAGCATCGCATATAAAAACATCAAAGCCATCCATTCCGCCGGCGTTCGCGCCAAAGAACTGGTGAATCAAATCCTGACTTTTAGCCGGGGGGCGGAGCAAGAGCTCAAACCGGTTCAGATCGGTTTGTTGGTCAATGAAGCGCTCAAATTGTTAGAAGCCTCCCTGCCGGCCACCATCAAGCTCATCAAGCGGATTGAAAGAAGCAGAGCTACGGTGTTATCGGACCCCTCCCAAATCCACCAGGTGGTCATGAACCTGTGCACCAACGCCTACCAGGCCATGGGCGAAACCGGCGGGGTGCTGCGGGTCAGTCTCCGGGAAGTCCGGGTTGACGCCGAAACCGCAGCGGAGCAGGCCAATATTCAACCGGGCCGCTTTTTAAAGCTAAGCGTTGACGACACCGGGCAGGGTATGGATGAAAAAACTCTGCAACGCATTTTCGACCCCTTTTTTACCACCAAAGCAGTCGGAAAAGGGACCGGCCTGGGATTATCGGTGGTGCATGGGATTGTCAAAAACATCGGCGGTTTTATCGAAGTTGCCTCAACGCCGGGCCGGGGAACTCAATTTGACATTTACTTCCCGGTTCATCAGGCCAATGTTGACCAGAACCGTCCTTCCGCGCATCATACCCGCGGCGGAAATGAACGTATCCTGTTAGTTGAAGATGATCCTAACTTGCTGGATGTGGGCAAACAAATGCTGGAAACACTGGGCTACTCGGTCGTCGCGACAACCAGCAGCCTGGAGGCGCTGCAATCCTTTCACCGCTCACCACAGGAGTTTGACGTCATCATTACCGATCAACTGATGCCGATTATGACCGGCTCGGAACTTGCCGTCGAGTGCTTAAGCATTCGCCCAAACATACCGATTATCCTGATGACTGCCTATAGCGAAGAGATGACTCCCGAGAAAGCGAATCGCCTGGGAATTCGGCAGTTTATCTATAAACCGGTGGACCGGGATGAGTTGGCCCGCTCCGTCAGAAACGCGTTAATCAAATAAATTCGGGAATACTACTCATGCCCCACATATTAATTGTAGATGATGACCACGATGTCCGGGATATGCTTCACCAGATGATCGAGAGAGCAGGCTACCGGGTTTCCACCGCAGGAAACGGCCGGGAAGCCTTGAGGTTTCCCGAGCTGGACAGCGTTGATTTGGTAATTACCGACCTGCTGATGCCCGAGATGGAAGGTATTGAGTTTATCCGCGAATTGAAAACCGCCTATCCGGGGATAGCGGTCATCGCCATCTCAGGCGGAAATCGTTATGTTTTACCTACTTCACAGCTCCGCGTGGCCCAACATCTTGGGGCCAATCGCACCCTGGCCAAACCGGTGGAACGGGCGCAACTTTTGGAGGCCATCAAATCCACCCTGGCCGACGCCCAAACACCGAACGCCTGAGCACCCCTCTTTCCCACCCGCGCTGAATCAGGGTGGATTCTCGCAAATTGATTTACTATATTCGTCCCCTGACAGGCATAAACCAGTTTCAACAACCGGGAATCTCCATGGCTGTGTTTTCAGTGGGCGTCGATTTAGTGGAAATAGCCCGTATCCGGTCGACAATTGACAAGTTTGGCGAGCGCTTTCTGAACAAAGTCTTTACCGCGGCGGAACAGGCCTACTGCGGCTCCAAGCAAGGCGGGGCGGAATGTTACGCCGCCCGTTTTGCGGCAAAGGAGGCCGTCTTTAAAGCCGCCGGAACCGGACTTTCCACGGGAATGCAATGGCAGGATGTGGAAATCGTTAACGATGAAAACGGTCGCCCCCGGGTGACGCTCTCCGGGAAAACAGGAGAACTATTCAAAAACAAACAGGTGCATTTGTCGCTCTCGCACACGCATACCATGGCCATTGCCAGCGTGGTGGTAGAAGAGCTGCCCGGCAAACCTTCAGGAGACCAGCAATGATTAAAATTGTAACCGCAGCAGAAATGCGGGAAAAAGACCGCTATACCATTGAAGATATCGGCGTACCGGGAGTGGTGCTGATGGAAAACGCCGGACGAGCGGCCTTCCGGGTGATTATGCAAGACCTGGAAGGCGTACCGGACCCCCTGGTGTATGTACTCTGCGGTAAAGGCAATAATGGCGGAGACGGTTTTGTCGTCGCCCGCCACCTCTGGAACGAAGGGGTCTATGTGCGAGTCTTTTCCGTTGTGGATGAGTCCCAGTTCAGCGGCGACGCCCTGACTAATTACACTATTTTAAAAAACATGAATATTCCCATCGAGCGGATCGCCGTCCTGGAAGACCTTAAAGAGATCGAAACAGCCCCGCCGGATTTGTTGGTGGATGCGCTTTTAGGCACCGGAATCCAGGGCGCCGTAAAAGGTTTTGTGGGAGAGGTGATTGATTTTATCAACCAGAATGTGGAAACACGCATTATTTCTATCGACCTGCCCTCGGGGCTGGATGCCGGTTCTTCCGATATTGCCGGGAGCGCCATCCGGGCAGACATCACCGTCACAATGGCCCTGCCTAAATATTGCCACGTCTTTTATCCGGCCAAAAATCATGTCGGCGAACTCTATATTGCCGACATTGGCATCCCCCCCTTTGTGCTCCACCGGGAAGACATTAAGGTAGAGATGCTGGAAGAAGCGGATATCATGCTGCCCTACCGCTATCCGGACACCCACAAATACGAATGCGGCCGGGTAGCCGTGTTAGCCGGCTCGCAGGGTTTTACCGGCGCAGCAGTGCTGACCGCCCTCTCGGCCATGCGCATGGGGGCCGGGCTGGTTATTTTGGGAGTACCGGAAAGCCTCAACGCCATCATGGAACAGAAACTGACCGAGGTAATTACCCGCCCCTTTCCCGAAACCGGGCAGCAGACCATCGGCAAAGATAGCATGCCCGCCGTACAGGAGCTTCTGGAATGGTCGGATGTGCTGGCTATCGGTCCCGGGCTGGGACGCAGCGAGGAAGTGCAACAATGTGTCATCCAAATCCTGGAAGACTACCATAAACCGACAGTGATTGACGCCGACGCCTTGTTTGCCCTGGCCAATCATCCCAAAATCCTGGAAAACGGGCCCCACCCCCACTGGATTCTGACGCCCCATATCGGCGAATTCGTGCGTTTCTTTCCCGAGCTGGATAAACAAGAACTGATCAGCAAGCGTCTCGACTATGCCCGCGAGTTTGCCCAAAAGCATCACCTTACCCTGCTGCTTAAAGGAGCGCCGGCGCTGGTAGCCGCCCCGGATGGACGAGTGTTTCTCAATCCCACCGGAAATCCCGGCCTGGCCAGCGGAGGCACCGGGGATGTGCTGACCGGCTTTATCGTCGGATTATTGGCCCAGAGCTATAGCCCCGATGAAGCAGGATACACCGCAAACTTTATCCACGGCTATACCGCTGACTATGTTGTTAAAAAGGGCTCTCCCTACAGCTTACTTGCCGGAGATTTGATTCGGGAATTGGGTGCGGCCCTGGGCGAGCTTCAGGAGAAAAATAAACATGATCATCATTAACCGTAGCGGGGAACGAATTATTTTCCACACAAACCGGTTTTTATGCAAACTAAAAAATACTTTATAAGGGCATTAGTAATCTGCCTCACATATTTTGCCTGACAATTTACTACCCTGACCAGGCAACATTGCCATGACCTGTTTGATTAACACAGAGATCTGAAAAGAGCAAATTTAAGAGCCATCGGATAGCATACGCCTACCGCGATGGGAATGGGAAATTGTGTTGAATTGTGAATTCTGCCCGGGCTTTTTCGCTGATTCAGGAATCGAACTTTTAATAAGAAGAAATGTAGCCGCGTTTGTTTGCAGAAAACTATCTGCACGCAGATCAGCAAAAAACTTCTGCGGTATTTCCCAATACCGGCATGTAATACACATTATTCACCTTGCCCTTACCTGATCACTCCTCTAAATTTGCTTACTTTGTGAACTTAAAAAGGAATGAATATGGAACCATTTCAATCACCGGACTATTATAATGCAGATGATCTTTTGAACGACGAAGAGAAGATGATTCGTTCAGCAGTACGCGAGTGGGTCGGGAAACGGGTCATGCCCATTATCGAAGATCACTACCAGCAGGCTAAGTTCCCCCGCGAGTTAATTCCGTAGATGGCGGAGTTGGGCTTATTGGGCGCCAATTTGCCGGAAAAATATGGCTGCGCGGGAGTTAACAATGTTGCCTACGGGCTGATGATGCAGGAGTTAGAGCGGGGCGACAGCGGGATTCGCAGCTTTGCCTCGGTGCAGGGCGCCCTGGTAATGTACCCGATTTACGCCTTCGGCAGCGAGACTCAACGCCGGAAATGGCTGCCCGCCCTGGCAAACGGTGAAAAAATCGGTTGCTTTGGCCTGACCGAGCCGGACCATGGTTCCGACCCGGGCGGTATGGAAACCACCGCGGTGAAAGACGGCAACAACTATATTCTCAATGGAGCAAAGATGTGGATCACCAATGGCTCCGTTGCGGATGTTGCCGTGGTCTGGGCCAAGCTGGACGGGGTGGTGCGCGGCTTTCTGGTGGAAAAAGGCGCAAGCGGTTTTTCCGCACCGGAGATGATGAACAAACACTCCCTGCGAGCCTCAGTCACCTCGGAACTGGTCTTCCAGGATTGCCGGATTCCCGCGGACAACCTGCTCCCGGAAAGCAAGGGACTGGCCTCGCCGTTAAGCTGCCTGACCCAGGCCCGCTATGGCATCGCCTGGGGGGTCATCGGGGCGGCAATGGCCTGCTACCACGAGGCCCTGACCTATGCAAAAACCCGGATTCAGTTCAACAAACCGATCGCATCGTTCCAACTGGTTCAGCAAAAATTAGTGTATATGCTGACCGAGATCACTAAAATGCAACTTTTGGCGCTCCAACTGGGCCGCCTGAAAGATCAGAAGAAAATGAAATTTACCCAGGTTTCTTTAGCCAAGCGCAACAACGTCTACCAGGCCCTGGAAATTGCCCGGCTGGCCCGGGATATGCTGGGCGCCAACGGAATTACTTCGGAGTATCAAAGTATGCGCCACATGTGTAATTTGGAAACGGTAAAAACCTATGAGGGTACTCACGACATCCACACCTTGATTATCGGGGGGGATGTTACCGGAATCCCCGCATTCAGTTAGCAGTTATGAGGGGGGCTTATGCCTGAGCAAAAAAAGATATTGATCATCGAAGATGATATTCACTACGGAGAACTGCTCCAGGAAGCCGTGGCCCATTTTGGCTACCAGGCCTTTCTGGCCTACTCCGCCACCGGGGGATTGGATATTGTGCGGCAACACAAACTGGACCTGATTATCAGCGACATCAGCCTGCCCGGCATCAGCGGCATCCAACTGGCCAAAAAGCTTACCGGCATGTACCTGGATATCCCCATCGTTTTGATCACCGGCCTGAGCGATTTGCAATTGGTGAAACAGGCCCTGGAAGCAGGTATCAGCGACTACCTGGTCAAGCCGATTAAAATGGAAGAACTGCCTATCGTGTTGGAAAAGAACCTGGAACGGCGGCGCCTGGAATCCAGGCAGGTGCTGGAGAATAAAGCCGAGATGCTCTTAAACACCATCAAAGCCTTGATGCGCGCCCTGGACGCCAAAGACCCTTACACCAGCGGGCACTCTCAGCGAGTGGTGCAATTGGCAATGTGGATGGCCGACGAACTGGATATGGACCCGGAGGATCGCTATACCCTGCAACTGGCGGGGCTCCTCCACGATATCGGCAAAATCGGTATTCCCGACCATATTCTGAATAAAGCCGACAACCTGGAGGATTATGAATTCCGGATTGCCCGGGACCATCCCGTCATCGGCAGCAAGATCATCGGGGAAATCCGCGAGTTGGCCGAGGTGGCCTCAATTGTACGCCACCACCATGAACGATATGACGGCAGCGGCTATCCGGACGGTCTGACCGGGGAAGCAATCCCATTCCAATCCCGTATTTTATCTATTATCGACTCCTACGAGGCCCTGGTTTCCGACCGGGTTTATCGCAAAAAAATCCGGGCCGAAGAGGCCTTAAAAGAAATCAGCCGCCATGCCGGCGCCCAGTTCGACCCGGAATTAGTAGCCGTTTTTGCCCGGGTGATTCGCAATCGCACCAACAGGGAAAATGGAACCGCACCAACGCCAATCGCGGTATTTCATTCCCAGAATAAGGTCTCCTGACCATAATCACTCTGCCTGCCTATGCCCTTTTTACTCTATTTAGCATTGCTGACGGTATTGCTGTACCTGCTTACCGGCGCATACCTCGTCCGGGGGCTTCGGTGTATTGCGTTTCTGAAGGATGTACCGCTAAAGACCCCGCCGGAGCAGCTTCCGGCGCTTTCGCTGATCATCCCCTGCCGGAATGAAGAAGCAAAATTGGCCGGGGCGTTGGAAACTCTACAGCGCCAAAGTTATCCTAACCTGGAAATCATCGCCGTAAACGACCGCTCCGGGGACCGCACTCCGGAGATTCTCGAATCGACGGCAACACGAATGACCAACCTGCGGGTTGTGCAGATCAGCAAGCTGCCGGAAGAGCGGCCCTGGCTGGGGAAAAACTACGCCCTGCACCGGGGAGCCTCTCTGGCAACCGGCGAGTTGCTCCTCTTCTGCGACGCCGATGTGCACCTTGCTCCGGAAGCGATAGAAAAAGCAGTCAACCGCTTGCTCAGCCAGGGGCTGGATCATCTCACCGCCGGGCCGGACACTCGCATGTCCTCGTTTATTCTGCAATCTTTTCTGGGAACCTTCACCCTTTTTTTCAATCTCTTTGCCCGGCCCTGGAATGTCCCCAATCCCCGCAAAAAAGAGTTTGTCGGGATTGGCGCTTTCAACTTAGTGCGCCGGTCCGCCTACCTTGCCGCCGGCGCCCACCAGGCCATTGCCATGCGGCCGGATGACGATATGAAACTGGGCAAGCTCCTGAAAAAGCACGGTTTCCGCTCCGAGCTGCTGTACGGAAAAGGGCTGATTGCCGTGGAGTGGTACCAATCCATCCCGGAACTGATCGAGGGGCTGATGAAGAATATGTTCTCCGGCGTGGACTACCGGGCCGGTGTGGTCGTTCTGGCCAGCCTGGTGCAGTTGATCTTCATCGTCTGGCCTTTTGCCGCGCTGCTGCTCACCGGCGGATGGATTTGGCTGCTCAACCTGGGCGCTGTGCTGATGATGATGGCCATCGCCGGGTATACGGCCCGCTTCTCCAACTACACCCGCTGGTTTGGGATTGCCCTGCCTGTCACAACACTCTTGTTC
>JAJRYW010000334.1 GCA_024275555.1 Calditrichota bacterium
ACGCGGTGGGAATCCACATCGCATCGTCTTTTCCCGTTTCATGCAGAAGGTCTTGTTTAGGTTGTTGGAATTTGCCCCCCGTCTGGGCCTACTCGAGGAAACCTATCGGTTGCTCGAGACGGTCCGCCTCATGGAACGTAATCATCCGGCCGGATATGGGGCCATTACCGAGTACGATCTCCTCTTCGAGACCGGATGCAAGGGAATCATTGGTTGTCTGGTGGCTTCTAGCGAACGATGGCAAACCGACGTTTCCAACTCGCAAGACCCCAGCGAACAAGCCGACACCAGACTCGTCGATTGTCTGGAGCGGGCCACCGAGCTTCTCCTCCTCGGCTGGTTGGCTCACAGCCGGAATATCCGTATCTCCGTCCTCGAAACCATCAACGACAGGTACCGGTGGAACAGACTACAAACGTTCATTGAAACATACGGCAAAGACCTCTTCACCCAACAGTTCATGAATTTCGGCAATCTTCGGGCCATTTTGCACCAGGGTGTGGATCAGTTTATCGAGGCTCTGGAAGAGGAGCCGAACGCCGGGGAGAACTTTCGCTTAATCGAAGATCTCGATTTTCCGTTGCCGCGCGACGAGGCCACCGAGATGCTGGAGTTGATCATCGAGGCGATTGTCGAGAACTACCCCGAGTACGCCGATTACAACAGTACCACCACGCAATCCGATAGCGGTGAACTGCTTTACACGCTCTTGGATTTTCTCCGTGTCGAAGCCAGCTATGATCGGGTGGCCTGGAATTTGAAGCCGGTCGTTTTTGCTCATGAGGTTTTGGTCCGCCAAGGACGCACCGCGGCAGCGGCGCTGTGGCGCGATGCGGTCGCCGAGCGGACCAGATCAGTGGCGGAAAACCACATCGAACGCTACCGTCGCTTGAGCAGAAAATATGGGATGAGGTTGCCGGCCGTTGCCGACCGGCTGCGGGAGCGTTTCGTTCAGCCACTGGCTGTCGACCGATTGTGTGCCCTGGTGCGGCCCGCCATGGAAGAGTTTCTCGGCGGCGAGCAAACGGTCTTGTTTGAGGAGTTGGAACGAGAAGCGGAGGAATTCATCAAGAAGCCCGGCGGTGTCGGCCTTGACGTGCCTGCCTGGCTGGAGTCTTTGGAAGAGGAAATTCGCAAGGTTCGCTCCAATACGCCCGTGGACAACGATCTGCCCGACCCCTTCCCGGAAATCCCCCAGGTTTTCCTCTCGCTCGAAGAAGTCTATCGCCAAATGGACGCCTGGGAAAAGGAGCAAGAATTGCATGACGTCCCCTTCCCGTAGCAATCTGGTGCAGATTTCCTAAACTGCCGGCATTCATCGAAATGGCAGGTTGGAAAACCTGCCCGACGGTAATTCCTTGGGCGTTACCCTCCCATCCAGGCTGGCATCTCTCCGGCCGGTGGAAGGTTTACGACGCAGGCTGCCTCGACCGGCTCCAGGGCGAGAATCTCGGCCACGGCTTCGGCCGGCGGCTGCGCGTCGAGGGAGAGGACGCCCACGGCCTTCGTGCCCGGCTTGTTCGAGCCGCGTCCCACCGACATATGGGCGATGTTGATGCGATGCTTGCCGAAGACAGTTCCCAGCTTGCCGATAACACCCGGCATATCGCGATGCCTGAAGAGGATTAGGATACCATGCAGATAACTCTCCAGGCGGTGTTCTCCTTTTTGTATCAATCGGGGCATGCCGTTACCGAAGAGAGTTCCGGCGGCGGTCGACGTGCGGTGGTCGCTGACCACCTCGGCAGTAATAGTGGAACTAAACTCGTCAGTGTCAATCGAACGCTCTTCAACGAGTTTGATACCCCTTTCTCGCAACAAGACGCGGGCGTTGACGATATTCACCTCCGACTCCATGGCGTTTTCCATCAACCCGGCGGCGAACGCGGATGACAAGAGCGAGGTGTCTTTATCGCAGACTTCGCCCCGATACGACAGCTTACAGGACGTGGGCGGGGCATGATC
The DNA here is from genome assembly GCA_024275555.1 of Calditrichota bacterium. GTDB lineage: Bacteria > Calditrichota > Calditrichia > RBG-13-44-9 > J075 > JAJRYW01. The sequence goes on from JAJRYW010000334.1 coordinate 1,966, forward strand.
GACCTGGGCCAGCAACATTCCCAGCCGGTATCCGTAAATGTACATCGATGAGCCAAGTCCTAATTCTTCATCCGCCAAATCTTCTCTGCGATAGGCATCGACGACAATATCCTGGCTGGCGCTGAAGAACGAAACCAGTATGGCAGCGACCACCATTGTGACCACATTTTTTATGGGGTCCGAATACCCCAAAATGGCTATCGACAAAATTAAGCACAATTGCGCAAGCAGCAGCCATCCTCTGCGGCGTCCTAAAAAGGGCAGCGTGAACCGGTCCAGCACAGGGGCCCATATAAATTTCCAGGTATAAGGGAGCTGAACCAGGCTGATCATCCCAATCCAGGTCAGATCAACACCTTTTTCCTTCATCCAGGCCTGCAGCACTCCAATGGTCAGAAGAAGGGGAAGACCGGAGGAAAAACCCATCAAAAAGGCTACCAGGATGCGACGGCTGAAAAGGACCCGAATAATGGATTTACGGTGTTCAGGCAGCAAATTTCCTCACGGGGCTGATAAGGTTGGCCTCCAGAAAGTGAAAAACAACTCCTCTGCGTCTTTGCGGTGAATACAGTTTTTTAAATTTTAGCATATCATGTCTGAATGATTATGGATGCGTGAGTAAAATAGTGCTTAAGCCCTTTAGATCAGCAATTTTATACAGAATACAAAGGCCATCAACGAAAAAAAAATGGCAGAATTCCTTCATTCGACATTTGTCATTCGACATTCGTCATTTTTAGCCTTCCGCCAACTGCTTCGGGGTGACGATAGCACCATATTGATCTTTTAATTCCACAAGCTCCTGTCGTTGTTCTTTCAAAATATCGAAAAGCTTCTGCGGAATGTTCTTTTCCTTGCTGTAGGCTTCGACCTGAAGATCTATTCTGGCAATGATATTGCCGGTGTAAAGCGAAAATTGCCTAACATAAAGGTCTTCGGGATATTCTTTATCGATTTTGGACTTAAACAAATCCTTCAGGTCCTCATATTTCGGCAAATAGCCGATGGGCGTATCAATCGCATCGATTTCTCCACGGGCACGTCTTTCCAGCCAGGCCATCCAGGCTTTGACATCCCGTTTCTCCCCAAGCAGTTTTTTGGAAGTTCCGCCTCTGGCTTCATGGGTTAAGAAGTAATTTAATCCGGCCAGAATAGGTCGTTTATCCGATGCAATTTTATCGCTGTTGAAAAATTGGAACTGAGCTTCCATATAATCTCCCAGTGAACCGGGGATAAACGGGGCATTGGCCCATGGTTGACGCCGGACGCCGCTGGCGCCGACCTCCGTGGCCGTTGCGGCGGACACGATGCTGGCTCCGATAACAACCCCGCGGTCCGAATTTTTTGCTACCCAGACCGGGGGCATGGTGTCACTGTCACGCCCACTGTAAGTGACGATGCGCGTCTCAACGCCATTGGGGTCTTCATTCATTTTGGAATAATTGCTCAGAGCCTTGTTGGACAGGGTACAACGCGAATTGGGATGGGACATGGGGATCTCTTTGCCATTTTCGTCTACTTTGCCTCGTTCCCAGGATCCTTGAAAATTTATTCCCTTTTGCGGCGGCGGATCCTCACCATTGCCCACCCACTGCGGTACACCATTTTCATCAATCAGGACATTGGACCATATGACTTCGGTACCAGGCTTGCGGAGGCATTCCATCAGCATCGGATCTCCTTCCCAGTTCACATCTTCCACAATTCCAAAAATACCGCATTCCGGATTGATGGATCGAACGGACCCGTCTTCGGCGATCCACAACTGGGCCAAGTCATCCCCGACAAAATGATCGCCGGCCATGGCGGAGGTGGTCTTACCGCATCCGCTCGGTGCTGCACCGATCATCCAGGTCACCCGGTTGCCGGGTCCTTCTATGCCGGTAATAAACATGTGCTCGGCCAACTGTTGTTCCCTTTTCTCATAAACGGAGCGGTCGACGGAGAAACGATGATTCCCTTTTTTCATCAGTAGCGTGTTACCGGCATAGGTGCAGTTGAAACTGTAAGTCGTCAGATGGCTGCGATCCATAAATACCCTGGCATTGGGTAAATCTTCGAGGCGATTCAATCCTTCGCTGTGAATATTGGTGTAAAAATGCTCCAATTTTTCGACTTCCCGATCAAAATCCGAATAAACATTGCGGTACAAAATATCGGCACTGTGAAGCACATAGGTCGAGCTGGATATTTCAACCGCCGGATTGGATGCCGGTGCCCCCACGGGACCGCGCAAATAAAAACCGATAATCATGGTTTTTCCCCGCATGATGCCCGTCATTTTATCCTGGATATCTGCGAAAGCATCGCTGCGGTCCATCAGTTTGGCCAAAGAATTGACCTCTTCACCCTCATTGTGAATATAAAATGTGCGATCGATGATTCTCCCCTGTTCGTCTTTGAGATCATAATGGATAGTATGATTCTCCATAGACAGCTCCGACTCCTCCCCTTTTTCAATGGACAGGTTTCTGATAAATTTCCGGTCTTCATCAGATCCGGTATTGACAAACACATTATCCGGATCGCAAAGGACGATTGCGTTGGCAATTTTTCGCAAAACCGATTCATTCCTGATCAGGCTCAGTTTCGATAAGTTGGTTGCATCGAGCCTTTCTTCGATCAATTTCTGGGCGGATTCCTTCGTTTTAATTCCACCCAATTCAGTAACGATATCGATAACGTCTTTTTTCGGTCCCATTTCAATCTCTCCCTATTTTAGAGTCTTGTCTTTGATATTTTAACTTACGCCTGAATGGCTCCTGACAAAAACCCAAGTTGAATCGCTCAACCTAGGTTTCAACGTATCATTATATAAGACCCGGGTCAAAATATAATCATTACATGGGCGTTCAACCTAGGTTAAAACGTAAATTCAAAATTCCTGAACCCGGTAACCTGATAGGCGAATCAGTGCTCAGCTACAATAATATCCTCAAGTTTTCGTTTGGGAACATAGTGAACACCTTCATTGTCTCGCCAGTACCGGATGCTGTTGTCCGCACCAACGGTCTCCAGGACTACCTGCTCCTTGGGTTTGCCAATGGCAAGAACTAGAAGAATCTTAAAATGTGCGGGAATATTTAAACTATCCCTGAGCGCATTGCGGTCAATGGAGGCGAGCATGCAACCGGCCAGCCCTTTTTCCCTGGCGCCCAGCAGTATCGTTTGAGCGGCAATACCATGATCGCATCCGGCACTTTCACTAATGCTTGTGTCTCCCAGAACCACAATGTAAGCTGCGGGTCGTTCCCCGGCTTCGGGTCCTGCCCAGTCCTTTAAATATCCGGCCCATGCCAGACAGGAAAATATTTCGGCGTTTTTTTGAGAATCGCACGAAAGTATATACTTCAACGGTTGCAGGTTAGCTCCGGAAGCGGACATTCGGGCGAGATTCACAAGCTCTTTCAGGGTCTCAGGCTCCACTGCATGGTCTTCGTAAAATCGTCGACAACTTCTATTTTTCTTGACTAATTCGGTAATCATTTTAGCCCTCCTCATGGCAACTGAATTTTTCCGGATACGGCATGTGCTGCCTGATCCAGGTTGAAACCTTGTCAAATTCGTCTTTAAGTTCCCGTAATGCCTTGCCCCGATGGCTTACCCGGCTCTTTTGCTCCCGGGTCAGTTCGGCAAACGTCTTTTTAAATGGTGGATAATAGAAAATCGGATCGTAGCCGAACCCGTTTTCTCCGGCAGGCGTTTCTAATATTAATCCCTCGCAGCGGGCTTCGTAAGTCAAGGCCGGCCCACTGGGCACGGCTATCGATATAACACATTCAAAGGCCGCCCGACGGTTGGTTTTACCTTTCATCTCGCCAAGCAGCTTGGAACATCGTTGTGCATCGTCGGCATCGTCGCCGGCATAGCGGGCCGAATATACCCCCGGCGCCCCGTCAAGCGCTTCCACCACGAGCCCGGAATCATCCGCCAGAGCCGGCAGGCCCAATACACGTGAGACGAAGCCGGCCTTTTTATACGCATTTTCATCAAAGGTTTCACCGTCCTCCACCACGGGAGGAATCGGACCAAAATCATCCAGATTTTTTATGCATATTGGATATTCGGTCAGCAAATCTCTAATTTCGGCTATTTTTCCTGGATTGCCGGAGGCGATGACCAGCGTCAATTGATCTTTCATAGCACCCCTATAGGTCCGTATGAACTATTTTTATGCATTTTATGGATAACAGCATACCCGGCTCCAACTTCCAGCCCCTGGGGCCTACAGCCCGGAGGGAGGACCCGTCAAAGATCCTGCTCCGCGGGGGCACTGACCCCTCCCTGAAAGGGAGCATTGGTTTTTATTACATAGGAGCGGCTCCTCTGGCCAAAAAAATGGCCAGTCTGATCGGAAAAGAAACTGATGAACGTCCAACATCGAATAAAAGGACGGAGCGCAGCGGCATCCACAAATATTCAATTTGCAATCTTGATGGTCTCGTAAAAAGTCCGCCAAGAGTCAATTTTAAAATTTTGAAGTCAATAATTTCAATAGGTTAAAAGATCAAAATTTGAGAATCTTGACTTTTTACGGAATTATCAATCTTCAATTTCCCGATAAATCAGGATCTCCCCTACGCCATGACCGGCTGGATAGGCCTGTCCGGATTAGGTTAAAGTAAAATCTAATCATGCTTTATTCGTTGTAAAGGATTTAAATTCCTTAAAATATTGAAAACATTCTTACTTGACATTTCCCACAACAACTGGTATTACCTCATACCAGTAGGATTCGAAAGGAGAATAGAAAAACCATGGGGAACTTGAAGTCGGAAAATCTTTTACGACCGAGTCAATATGTCGAAAAAATTCTGGTCACCGCAATTCTGGATGGGACCTATTCGTGCGGTACAACCCTGCCGAATGAAAGAAGCCTGGCGGAGCAAATGGGCGTCACCCGGCCAACGCTGCGGGAAACATTACAGCGGCTTGCAGGAGAAGGCTGGGTAACCATACATCACGGCAAACCCACCGTGGTCAATGATTACTGGCAGGCAGGCGGCTTGAGTTTGCTGGGCACCCTATCAAAATACAGCGATTATTTACCCAACGGCTTTCTCACCCATCTGCTTGAAGTTCGTCTGACCATGCTGCCTGCCGTTGCCGGACGCGCCGCCGTATATCATCCGAAAATTTTGCTCGACTATCTGGCTGAGGCCCGAAATCTGGCTGAAAATGCGACAGCTTTTTCAGACTTTGACTGGAAACTGCAATTGCTCATGGCTAGAAATTCACAAAATCCGGTATTTTCTCTGATACTTAACGACTTCACCCAAATTTTTAGCAATATGGCCATGCACTATTTCAATTTAAAAACGGCACGCCGGGCTTCCCGGACATTTTACCGTCAGTTTGCCCGGGCCATTGAAAACCGCAACAATACAGTTGAAGACGTCGTAAAAAAGGCCATGGAACAGAGTATCGCGATCTGGAAAGAGGTAAAACCCCGGAACCAATCAGTCTCAATAAAAAATTAGGATGAGGTAAACCCATGCAACGCTGGAACGGCTGGGGTGATGATAATATATATTTGGCTTTACCGGCCCGGGGGCTTCGGATTTTGCGCGATTTAATCGGCGCAGGACAGGGCCGGCCGGATTTTCCCCTTGAAAAGTTTATTGAACGAATACCGAAATCGCGCCTGGCTCCGCATCCTTTGATATCCTTTGATCCGAAGTTGCGCCTTGACCACGCTCATGGTCAGAGCCTGCCGGATTGGATAAGGTTACGCGGTGGAACGTTGCAGCGATTCCCGGATGGTGTTGCTCGGCCGACCACGTTGGAGGAGATCCAGGATTTACTGAGATTCACCGTCCGCAACAATATCGTCGTTATCCCCTATGGGGGCGGGACCAGTGTGGTCGGCCACCTCGAAGTGCCCGACAGCCGAAGGCCGGTACTCAGTTTGTCACTTGAACGTTTCAACCGTCTGATCGGCTTGAACAGCGACAGTCGGCTGGCTGCCTTTGAGGCCGGAATTCGAGGTCCCCGGCTTGAGCAGCAACTTAATTCCAGGGGGTTTACCCTGGGACATTATCCCCAGTCTTTTGATTATTCTTCCCTTGGTGGATGGGTGGTCACGCGGTCCAGCGGTCAGCAGTCCAGCCACTACGGCAGAATCGAACAGCTTTTTGCCGGAGGCGATGTCTTAACACCCCGGGGATCCCTGAATTTGCCATCATTTCCCGCATCCGCCGCCGGTCCCGACCTGCGTCAGATTTTACTGGGATCGGAAGGGCGCATGGGAGTGTTGACCAAGGTTGTCGTCAAAATTGCGGCGTTGCCCGAAAAAGACGATGTTTACGGTGTTTTCTTTCCGTCCTGGGAGTCGGCTATCCAGTCCGTACAAACCATCGCCGGCACGGATATTTCCTTTTCGATGATGCGGCTCAGCAATCCTGCCGAAACAATGACAAATTTGGCAATGGCCGGCAACGAGCGCCAAACAGCATTTCTGGCCCGCTATCTGCGTCTGAGGGGTATATCCGAACAAAAAGCCTGCATGTGCCTGGTGGGTTTTACCGGATCCCGTCGATTGGCAGCTGCGGCCCGACGGGCGGCATTTTCAATCATTCGGCGTTACAAAGGCATATACGTCGGCAAACCCATGGGTAATGCCTGGAAAAAAAATCGTTTCCAAGCCGCCTATTTGCGAAACACGCTCTGGGATCTGGGCTATGCTGCAGACACCCTGGAAACGGCCATTACGTGGGACAAAGTAACTGCCGCCATGAAGGCTATTGAAAAATCCCTCCGTGAGGCCATAAAGCCCGATGATGAGCAAATCCACGTTTTTTCCCATCTTTCGCATGTTTACCCCAGCGGTTCCAGTATTTATACGACTTTCCTTTTCCGGCTGGCGGAAACACCCGACAAAACACTTGAAACCTGGAAACGCTTAAAACGAGCGGCAAGCCAAACGATAGTGGCAGCCGGCGGCACTATCAGCCACCAGCATGGTGTCGGCAAAGATCATAAAAAATATATGGCGGCCGAAAAAGGGGCCATCGGAATCCAGGCATTAGAAAAAATGTTTAACCATTTCGATCCCGAGCAGCGTATGAATCCGGGAAAATTGCTGCCGTAATGGACAGAAGACCCTTGAATGAGGGATGAGGGATGAAGTCAGCAAACAGAACTTAACAACGGACGGAGGCCGGAAGTGAGTTCGGATTTGGGGATTGGTTCTAATTTCGGCCATTAAAAATTTGCTTAACTATAAGCATTTTCTTGTTATCTCACAGAGCCTGGCAGCCTCCGGCCCATAGGGGATAGTGCCCAAGGGCCTACGCCCCGGCGGGAGATCACAAAGTTTTTTTATTTTTCTCTGTGTACTTTGTGGACTCTGTGAGAGATCTAATGGTTATGCTCGGAATTCGGACTGCCAAAGGAAGAAAAAGGAATCGCGAATGCGCTTGAAAAACTTGCCGAAAACCTGGGAGTTGATCATCATCGGCGGCGGCATCACCGGGGCCGGCATATTCCGGGAAGCTTCACGCATGGGTTTAAAAGTCCTGCTCGTCGAACAAAAGGATTTTGCCTGGGGTACCTCCAGCCGCTCGTCAAAATTGGTTCATGGCGGCCTGCGCTATCTCAAAGAAGGCCATTTCCTGATGACCGGAATTGCGGTGGCCGAACGCGAACGACTGCTCAAAGAGGCTCCCGGGTTGATTGAACCCCTGGGATTTTTATTGCCGATTTATGAGGACCAGGGTCCGGGCAGACGAACGATGCGGGTCGGGTTGTCGCTATATGATATTATGGCCCGGGAACGGCAGCATCACTATTATGATGCCGAAAAGTTCAGCCAAATGGTTCCCTATATCAACCCGAAAGGCCTTAAAGGAGGATTTCATTTCCAGGATGCCCAGGTCGATGACGCCAGACTGGTTTTGCGCCTCATCAACGAGTCGGTGGCAGCCGGCGCCTGTGCTTTGAATTATACGGCCGTACGCCATATCGACCGTGACGATGAAGGCCATGTTGTCGGCGTCGAGTTGGAAGATGTTGAAACCCATGAGATTAAAAATGTATCTTCTCCCGCCGTTATCAACGCCACCGGATCATGGGCCGAGAGATTGCATCCTTCCCCGGAACCCCAGCGCCATCTTAGGCCCCTGCGCGGCAGCCACCTGGTATTTCCGGCCACCGCAATACCATTGACCGAAGGATTCAGCTTCATGCATCCTCAGGATAATCGTGCGGTTTTCGTGATTCCCTGGGAAGGCGCCGTGCTGGTGGGCACCACCGATCTCGATCATCCCCAGGACCTTTCC
>JAJRYW010000335.1 GCA_024275555.1 Calditrichota bacterium
AGAAATGTTGCTATTGTTAAGCAATCTTCATGTCATGCTGAGCCTTCGGCGTGAGCTCAGTCGAACGCTTGTCGAAGCATGGCAAATATAGACGTAAAAGTGTCGCCCTTTCCCGACGGGAGCACTTCGCGCCAACAAGCTCAGGGTGACATAGAACAAGTAAATGGTAAACCTTCCTGTGGCAAAACTGCGTAACATCAGTTAAATAATTTTCAGCATTTCTCTGTTTTCTTGAGCGTTTCTCAGCGTCAAGTTTTCAACTCGTGATTCGCATATTTAAATATTAACCAATCGAGGTCCATCGATGGAACTGTTTGACACCCACACCCACCTGCATTTCCCGGATTTCGATCCGGATCGCGGGGAGGTGATCCGGCGGGCCCTGGCGGCAGGGGTGGCGGGCATGGTAACCCTGGGAACTGATTTGAGCAGCAGCCGCGCCTCGCTGCGCATTGCGCAGGAACACCCATCGGTGTACTGCGCTGCCGGCATTCATCCCTCAGAGGCGCACCTGGCCGCCGATGCGGATGTGGGGGCAATCCGGGAGTTGGCCGTTGCCCACCCGGAAGCCGTGGCAATTGGCGAGATTGGCCTGGATTTTTATTGGGAGACCAAACACCACCGGGCCCAGTACCGCCGTTTTGCGGAGATGATTACCCTGGGCAATCAGTTGAACCTGCCCGTAGTCATCCACAACCGTTCCGCCCACCGGGAGATGCAGTGGTTTTTCCAGGAGCAAGGCATCGACAGCTTGAACGGGGTGATGCACTGTTTTTCCGGAGACCGCGACGACGCCCGGTTTTACCTGGAGATGGGCCTGCATATCTCCTTTACGGCCAACATCACCCACAAAGGATTCCGGCGCGAAGATGTGCTGAGATATGTTCCCCTGGACCGGGTGATGATCGAAACCGACTCCCCTTTTATTGCTCCGGAGCAATTCCGCAAGCAGCGCAATGAACCGGCCTACGTGGTCTACGTTGCCGAAAAACTGGCCCGGGTGCACGGCCTTTCTGTAGCGGAAATTGCCGCTATCACCACCCGGAACGCCCGCAATTTTTTCCGCCTTCCTTAAGCGGCCCTCCTCCTTTCTCCCCCCACTAAAACTGCTTGTAATACCTGGGGCGGTGTGTTATTTTGTCGCCGTTCAGAAGAGATCCGATAAACAAAGAGCAATAAAATGTGCGGGATTTCAGGATATTTTTCACGCAGCACCCAACCGGCCGCCAGCCAGGTAATGCTGGCCCTCTACGCCCAACAGCACCGCGGGCAGGAGAGTTGCGGCATCGCCGTCAGCGACGGCAAAAAATTACGCTTACATAAAGAAATGGGCTACGTCAAAGAAGCCTTTTCAATCCAGACCCTGGAAAAGCTGTCCGGTTTTGCCGCCATTGGCCACGTGCGCTATCCCACCCGGGGCGCTTCGGCAATCTGCAACACCCAGCCCTATCTCATCGAGACGCTCAGCGGCCCCATTTACGCCATTGCCAGCAACGGGGATATTGTCAACTACGATGAAATCGCCAATGAGCTGCGCGTGAAGGGTGTGCATTTTTCTTCCAAAAATGACGGCGAGTTGCTGGGACGGTTTATCGTTTATCATCATGAGCGGGAAGGGATGGAGATTGTTGATGCGATTAAATTGCTGATGAAGCGGATCAAAGGCGCCTACTCCTCGGTTTTCCTCACCCGCGAGGCTCTCTACGCCTTTCGGGATATACAGGGATTCCGGCCCATGATGTTTGGGCGGGTCGGCGATGATATTGCCATTGCCTCGGAATCCTGTGCGCTGGATATTCTGCGCGCCCGGGAAATGCGGGAAATGAAACCGGGCGAAATCGAGGTGATTACCCGGCGCTCCGAACGTTCCATCGATACGGAACAACAGCCTTTGCTGGGCAACACCCCGCCCCGGCTGCGCCATTGCGTTTTCGAACTGATCTACTTTGCCCGCCCGGACAGTACTCAATTTGATGAATATGTCTACGATGTACGCCATAAAATCGGGGCTAAATTAGCCGAGCACGATGACTTCGAGGCCGATGTGGTGGTGCCCGTGCCGGACTCGGCCAACTTTATTGCCATGGGCTACGCCAACGCCAAAAATCTTCCCATGCACCTGGCCCTGATCCGCAACCACTATGTCGGGCGCACCTTTATCCGCCCGGACCAGTATACCCGGGATGAATCGGTGCGGCAGAAGTTTAACCCCCTTAAAGATTTTTTCACCGGCAAACGAGTGGTTTTGGTGGATGATTCCATGGTGCGCGGCACCACCATCCGCAAGCTGGTGCGCATGGTCAAAGGCGCCGGGGCTGCCGAGGTACATCTCCGGATCGGCTCGCCGCCGGTGCGCTACTCCTGCTATTACGGCATCGATACGCCCACCCGGGGGGAGTTGATTGCCAACCGGATGAGCATCGAGGATATCCGCACTTATTTGGATGCAGATTCGCTGAAATACCTGACCATAGAAGACCTGCAAACATGTGTACATGACTCCTCCCATTTTTGTTACGCTTGTTTTGACGGCAATTACCCTCTTCCCAGGGATACTCAGCGTCTGATCAGGGAAAAAGAGGAACGGCAGACAACTTCGGGTTGATGCAACCGGCGCCCCCAATAACCCGCTTTATGCACAAGGACGGCTGATGGATTTAATTCGTCTTAACAACATGATTTTCTACGCGCACCACGGTTACTACCAGGCCGAGCGCGAGTTGGGCCAAAAATTTGAAGTGGATGTGGTAATGGAATGCGATTTTTCCCGGGCCATCGAGACCGACAACCTCAAGGACGCCATCAATTACAAAGAAGTGTATGAACTGGTTCAACAAATTTTCAGTCGCTATAAATTCACCTTACTGGAAGCCTTAGCTGCGGAAATTTCCAAAGAGATTCTCCAGAGCTTCCCGGTCCACTCCATCCGCATCCGGGTGCGGAAACCGCAAGTGTCGATGAACGGTTTTCTGGATAACGTCGAAGTGGAAATTTACCGGGAGCGCCGTAAATGAACCTGGTCTACCTGGCCCTGGGCGCCAATATTGCCCCCCGCATCGATTACCTGCTTTTAGCTGTGCAAAAACTCAGCAGCCTGGGGAAGGGGATGCACTGCGCCCCGCTCTACAAAAGCGAACCGTACGGCGTCGCCGATCAGCCCTGGTTTTTGAACACAGCGGCGGCGCTGCATACCAAATTGTCTCCGGCAGCTTTATTGGAAGCGGTTAAAGAAATTGAACAAGCAGTGGGGCGTATACCCCGCTACCGCTGGGGACCCCGGGAAATAGATATTGATATTTTGCTTTTTAATCAGGAAATTTACCGCGATCCGGCGCTGCAAATCCCCCATGCGGATCTGCCCAACCGGCGCTTTGTGCTGCAACCGCTGGTTGATCTGAATCCCAACCTGTGGACGCCCGGAATCGAAAAAAATGTTGCGGAACTATTAGCCGAGTGCCCGGATCAAAGCCGGCTTACCCGATATGAATCGGAGAAATTTCTCCATGGAACTTTCGTTTGATCATTTACGCTATATTGCCATCGAAGGGGTAATCGGGGTAGGAAAAACCACCTTAGCCCAATTGCTTACCGAACGGATCGGCGGACGCCTGGTATTGGAAGAGTTTGAAGAAAACCCCTTTCTGGAAGAATTCTACCGCGATCCCAAACGATATGCTTTTCAAACCCAGATGTTCTTTTTGCTGAGCCGCTTCCGCCAGCAGGAAAAACTGGTACAGTACGACCTGTTTCAAAACCGGCTGATCTCCGATTATATGTTCCAGAAAGACCGTATCTTTGCCACATTGAATTTGAACGAAAAAGAGATGAGCCTTTACAATATGCTGGCCAGGATTCTGGAAAAACGGGTGGTGAAGCCGGATTTAGCCATCTACCTGAGAGCCAGCACCGACCGGCTGATGGCCAACATCGCCCGCCGGGACCGCTCTTATGAAAAACAAATCCAGCGGGACTATATCGAATCGCTCAACCGCCTTTATACGGAGTTTTTCTGGAACTATGAGGACACCCCGCTGTTAATCATTAACATGGACAACCTGGATTTTGTGAACAACGAAGAGCACCGGGAACGAATTTTTGTGGAGATCAGCCGGCATACCGCCGGGCGTAAAGTGATTAATTTTGATTTTTAAGGACAGAGACATGTTGCTTCGTTTAATCATCTGGGGCGTGCTGATTTATTTTGTATACCGCTTTTTCAGTAACTTTTTTGCCAAATTCAAATCCCCGGAACCTCCTATAAAGGGCCAGCATCAGCAGCCGGCCCCCCCGCCCTACGATCCCAATCAGGTTGAGGATATTCCTTATGTGGAAGTGAAGAAAAAGGATGATGACCACGATCCTTCGGAATGAAGGATATGAAGTTTTGCCCGAAACTTTATCTTGATTTTAAAGAACTTTCCCAAACAACTTGATTTTCTCCAAATTATTACGACTTTCTAATTGAGACGTTTTCGTTTCCAAACGACCCATTATCCCGGAGCAGTGGTATGAGCAACTCTAAAACCTATTCCCGGAATTCCCGGCTGAATAAGCTGTTAAATACCGTGGTGCAGGAAGTGCAGCACTACGCCGAGTCGCAAATCGCCCATATCCAGAAACTGACCTGGATTGGCATTGCCCTTTCGGCTGAGAAGGATATTAATACCCTGCTGGAGCGTATTATCGACCAGGCCATGGAATTTACCAACGCGGACGCCGGCACGCTCTACACCGTGGACAATGAGGCCAAGTGCCTCCAGTTTAAAATACTCAAGAACAAAACCCTGAACACGCACATGGGGGGAACCAGCGGCGCACCGGTAAACCTGCCCCCGGTGCCGCTGGAAGTGGACGGCCAGCCCAATTTTGCCAATGTCTCCTCCCAGGCCGCTTTAACGGGAGAAATCATAAATATTCCCGATGTCTACGAAGCAGTCGGGTTTGATTTTACCGGGCCGAAAAAATACGACGCCCAAACCGGCTACCGTTCCAAATCCATGTTGGTGATTCCGATGAAGAACCATCGCGATGAGATTATCGGCGTGGTGCAGTTGCTGAACGCGGTGGACCCCGACTCCGGCGAGGTTGTCCCCTTTCCCAAAGAGAACGTGGAGCTGATTATCGGGCTGACTTCTCAAGCTGCGGTAGCGCTGGAAAACGCCCAACTGATCCACGACTTGCAAGAACTCAACGAACAGTTAAAAGAATTGTTCGAGGCGTTCATCGAAACCATTGCGACGGCCATCGATGAAAAATCCGCCTATACCGGCGGACATATTCGCCGGGTCACCGAACTGACCATGATGATTGCCGAGGCGGTCAACCAAACCACAGAGGGGCCGTTTGCCCAACTTCAGTTTAGCGAAGACGAGATGGAAGAATTGCGCATCGCCGCCTGGCTGCATGATGTGGGTAAAATTGCTACCCCCGAGTATGTGGTGGATAAATCGCACAAACTGGAAACCATCTTTAACCGTATCGACCTGGTGACAACTCGATTCGATTTAATCAAGCAAATTAAAGAGACCGAAGCTTTGCAAAAGAAGGCCCAGTTGCTGGAGCAGGGAAAGAGCGATCAGGTTGCCGAGTTGGAACAGCGCTTACAGGAAGAATTGCAGAGTATCGAGTCGGACAAAGAATTTATCGTGGAGTGCAACACCAGCCGGGAAAAAATGACGCCGGAGAAACAGGAGCGGCTCAATCAAATTGCGGCCAAAACCTATTTTCTCAATGGTGTGGAGCATCCTTACCTAACCGACGATGAGCACAAAAACCTCTCGATTGTCTACGGCACACTAACCGACGAGGAACGGCAGGTTATCCAAAATCACGCTTCGGTGAGCATTAAAATGCTGAAAAAGCTACCCTTCCCCGAACACCTTGCCCGGGTGCCGGAAATTGCCGGCGGGCATCACGAGAAACTGGACGGCACCGGCTATCCGAATGGTTTGACCGAAGCGGAACTGCCTATCCAGGCCCGCATTATGGCCATTGCCGATATTTTCGAAGCGCTCACCGCCAAAGATCGCCCTTACAAAGAACCGATGAAACTTTCCAAAGCGGTGCAGATCCTTCAATTTATGTGCCGGGATCGCCACATCGATGAGCGCATCTATGAACTGTTTATTCAGCAAGGTCTGCACCTCCAATACGCCCTCCGGGAATTGAATAAAGAACAAATTGATGTCAATGTGAATCCGGCTTAAATTAGCCCTCCGTTTTGGTCAGGCAGCAAGCTGACCGGGTAATGATTACGATAATTTAATTGACAGATCTTCTACTTTTTAACAGGAGGGCAATATGGATTTCCTGAAAACTCTTTCCATTAAAGAAAAAAACTTTGGCGCTTCAACCGGATTAAAATGGCTGGAAACCACCGACCAGGGTGAGCTGAAGATTTCCTCGCCGGCGACCGGTGAAGCGATTGCTTCGGTTTACCAGGCTTCAGAGCAGGATTACGAAGCGATTATCGAAAAAGCGCAGGAGGCGTTTAAAGTCTGGCGGCGTATTCCGGCCCCCAAGCGCGGCGAGATTGTGCGCCAGATCGGGGACAAGCTGCGGGAGTTTAAAGCACCGTTAGGGGCCCTGGTTTCCTATGAGATGGGTAAATCGCTCCAGGAAGGCCTGGGCGAAGTGCAGGAAATGATCGATATTTGCGACTTTTCTGTCGGTCAATCCCGGCAGCTTTACGGATTTACCATGCACTCCGAGCGGGTCAATCACCGTATGTACGACCAATATCATCCCCTTGGCGTAGTCGGGATTGTGACCGCATTTAATTTTCCGGTGGCCGTGTGGGCCTGGAACGCCATGCTATCGGCGGTGTGCGGCAATGTAAATTTATGGAAGCCGTCCTCTAAAGTGCCGTTAACGGCGATTGCCTGCCAGCATATCATCCAGGATGTGTTAAAAGAGAATAATGTGCCCGAAGGCGTTTTCAACCTGATTATCGGCCGCGGCGCTGCCATCGGCGAGCGGATGCTGCACGACAAACGCGTGCCGCTGATCTCCATTACCGGCTCCACCGCAGTGGGACGCCGCGCCGCCCAGGCCATCGCAAAACGGTTTGGCAAAGCCATCCTGGAACTGGGAGGCAACAACGGTATTATCATCACCCCGGATGCGGATTTACAGTTAGCCATTCCCGCCGTGGTCTTCGGCGCCGTGGGCACGGCCGGGCAGCGCTGCACCACCACCCGCCGACTGATTATCCATGAATCGGTCTACGACCGGGTGAAAGATTCGCTGTTGAATGCCTACCGGAGTCTTCGCATCGGCGATCCGCTGGATGAGCAGAACCACGTTGGCCCGCTGATTGACCGCCAGGCGGTGGAGATGTTTACCGAAGCCCTGCAAGCCGTACAGGAGCAGGGCGGAAAGGTGATCTTCGGCGGGGAGGTGCTCAGCGGAGCAGGATATGAGTCCGGCTGTTACGTACGCCCGGCCCTGGTGGAAGCGGAAAATCACTACCCCATCGTTCAGGAAGAAACCTTTGCCCCGATCCTTTACCTGATCAAATATTCCGGCGATGTGAACAACGCCATAGAGATACACAACGATGTGGTGCAGGGCCTCTCCTCGGCGATCTTTACCAACAATCTTCGTGAGGCAGAAACCTTCCTGTCCCATTGGGGGTCGGATTGCGGTATTGCCAATGTCAACATTGGCACCTCCGGAGCGGAAATCGGCGGCGCGTTTGGCGGAGAAAAAGAAACCGGCGGCGGGCGCGAGTCCGGCTCGGACGCCTGGAAAGGATATATGCGCCGCCAAACCAACACCATCAAGTATGGCGCCGAGATGCCGCTGGCCCAGGGCGTCAAGTTCGATATTTAACCCGC
>JAJRYW010000336.1 GCA_024275555.1 Calditrichota bacterium
CCGTGACGAAGAAGTTCGAGGGAGCGGAGGGTTGCGGAGCGCCGCCGGCCGTCCAGGAAACGCTCACCACCTCGCTGAGGCTGTCGGTGGCGACAACTTTGGTGTAGAGGTTGTACGTATACATAACGCCGTCCGCCAGGCCGTTGTCGGTATAAGTTTCGGTTCCGCCGGCGATACTTGCTATCGCTGCACCGTCCCGTTCGATCTCGATGGTAAAGTCGCCCGGCAAAAGCGTATCGCCGTTTGCCAGGGCGTTGGGATCGCTCCAGCTCAACAGCATGGAAGCGGGGGTGGTGTAATCCGAATAGGCGACCACCGAGCCGGGAGGGACAGGATCCAAGGGGTCGGCAGTAATCACCTCATCGCCCCAGGCCAGGCGCAGGTTGGGATAAACATTCTCCTGGGCCAGGGGATAAATCCGGTTGGGATTGGGCCAGAATCCATCCGAGGCGCTGCCGACTTCGGGAGTCATGGTAAAAATTTTGGGCTTGGTGGTTTGTTCGCCGTACATCCAGTCGTCAGAGTCTCCGTTAACCGGGTAAAGCAACTGCGAGGCGTTGCCGTAAGCATAGCCGTTGAACTGGGTCATGTCGACCGCCAGGTTGATAAAAATCTGGTCATCCGGCGCGGGGGGGAGCGCGTTGATGTACCCCCAGGGATAGATAAGCAGATTGCTATAGGTATGATAATTGAGCGCCAACTGGAACTGGTGGGCATTGCAAAAATCACGGATTGCCTGGGTTTCCGGCTCCGAGAACGGGGCTGTTCCGCGATAGGTTTGATCGCCGGTATAGGGGCTGGAGCCGTTGTCGTCATATGCCCACTGGAATCCGTAATTTCGGTTCAGATCGACGCCAAAAGTGCCGTCCCCGTTGTTAAGACGGTTTTTCCGCCACATGCCCCCGCCATTGGGATTGGTCTGGCGGTTGTATTCATAGCCGTCCGGATTAACCACCGGCACAAAGTAAAGTTCGCGGTTGTTCACCAGAAAAGTTACTTCCGGATCGGTTCCGTAATTTTCCAGCAGTTGATACATGAAATAGATCACGGTCATCATCCCTTGCGGTTCCCGGGCGTGATGCAGGGCGGTATAGAGCACTTCCGGCTCACCTTCGTCAATGCCCGGATTGTCGGAGATTTTGACCATCCAGATGTCGCGGCCTTCTACGGAGGTTCCGATGGATTGCCGGGCCGAGATCAAATTGGGATAGAGCAGGTGCATCGAATCCAATTCTGTCAGCACTTCCGCAAGGGTATAAAATCCGCCCATGCTGCCGAATTCAAACCCCTGTACACCGTACTGTTTCTTCATTTCCCGCTGGAGGGATTTCATCTCTGCCGGGTTCATGGCTATATTCTGATCGTAATAAGCATTCCAGTCCGGGATGAGCACTTCGTAGTTCAGGCCGGTTTTTTTTAAGAGGCTCATCTGCCGGCTGTCTAAAAAAACTTCCAGGTATTTCTCGGTCTGATAGCCGTGATCCAATCCCATCCCGGCTTCCCGGAGGGTGAGTAAATCCTGGGGAGACTCGGTAAATATCTTCACCTTGCTATACACCTCAGGCGCCGTCTGGGCGCTGAGGAAAGATGTGAATACGGCCGTCAATAAAAAGGCCATTAAAATCGGTACAACCGCTTTGCCGGTTGCAGTGCGCATAAAACGACTCTGCATCATTCAAATTCCTTGTGTTATGGGTGAGAACAATTTCCCAAAAAAGGGGGTTTCTTAGAACTGAGGGAATATGTTAAACAACTGCTATTGTCCGAACAGATAAGATTATCATCCCAAAGGTTTTCATGTTAGAAAGTTCTCTTAAAAATTGCAAGAACCAATTTGAATTTCCCGGCTCAAGTATTCAGCTTCAATGCCGGATAATAGAACAGGATACAGCAGGAATTTAAAACATTATGATTTCATCGTCCCGTCCTTTTATAAGCCTCTGTATGATTACCAAAAATGAGGCGGCCCATCTGCGGCGCTGCCTGGCCAGCGTCTCTTCTTTGGTGGATGAGATGATCGTGGTGGATACCGGTTCTGATGATGAAACCATTGCCATTGCCAGTTCTGCCGGGGCGCGGATTTATCATCATACCTGGGAGAATAATTTTTCCGCTGCCCGGAATGTGGGGTTAAGCAAGGCTCGCGGGGAGTGGATTCTGGTTCTCGACGCCGATGAAGTGCTGGCGGAAAACAGCCGCACACACCTGCGGAATTTGCTGGAACAATGCCCGGCCGACGCCCTGCGGGTGCATATCCACAACTACCTGCCGGCAGATGAACTGGAAAAATACCAGGAATTGATGTTGACCCGGATTTTCCGCAATCAGCCGGAATATCGCTTCACCGGGGCCGTGCATGAGCAGGTCAGCCCCTCCATTCTGAGGGCCGGTGGTAAAATTATTGATAGTAATCTGATTATTAATCATTTTGGTTATTTGCAATCCACCGCCCAGGGCGGGGTGTCCCGGATAAAGCGGAATTACGATTTGCTCCGGGAAGCGATTCGTAAATCACCCCGGGATGCCTACCTGTATTACCAACTCGGTGCAACCTTAAAGGGAATGGGGCAGTTTATCGAGGCACGTCAGGCGTTTATGAAGGCGCTGGATTACAACCGCGGCGAATTGGGCACGGCCCTGTTGGAAAAGTTATATGCACGATTAGCCCAATTGGCCCTGGCGCTGGATAATACCACCGAGGCGCTTCAGTTTGCCCGCAAAAGCCTGGAACTGAATCCCCAAAACCTGGTTGCCTTATATGCACTTTCCCTGTCGATGCTGTTTCAGTATCAATTCGAAGAAGCTCTGCAAGGTTTCCGGGCCATCCGCAACCACCCCCGGGCAAACCTGGGCGGGGAATACCAGTTGGATAAGGTCATCCGCTTCTGCCAGGATCAACTCTCCAGACGGGCATAATCCGATTTTAATGCACGACAATATTTGAAGGGGTAAACAGAATATTGCTGGTCAGGTTTTTAGGCTGTTAGGCGGTAGGCTGTTAGGTGCTCATCTCGTTCCAGGCGCCGGCCTGGAACGCGCCTTTCCGCAAAGCTTATATGGTGCCATATGTCACCCTGGTTTTGACAATTTCGATTTCGGTGTTCAACTCTGATAACAATTGCCCATAACTATTGAGGAGATCGACATGAAATCCAAAATCCTGCACCGTTATCCGAGCAAACCACCGGAGCATCGCTTTATTCATACCCTGGTACAGG
>JAJRYW010000337.1 GCA_024275555.1 Calditrichota bacterium
CTACAACGGCGACGGCAGCGGCGAAGGGGAAATTACCGAGAACGGTGAACGCTACAAAGTAACTTACAACTCCAACGGAGAAATTGAAGTCAGCGACGCCGGCGGACGCACCGCCTCAGTCAGCGCTTTTGGAAATAATTAATGCTCCGCAACCCTCAGCACTCCCCGGCTTGCTCCTCTGAGCCGGGGGGTGCTTTAATATGGAACCGTTTCACCCGGAAGGATTCACAGAAGATCAATAAGCAGGTTGAATTCCGCTGCAAATCCATCGATATTACTTCATTAGTTTAGGAAACAGATCGGAACCGAACCTCCGTAAACAAGGACAGACAATCTCTTGAAAGCACAATCAATTTACCGGATTACTTTCCTGCTGCTGCTGGCCGGATCCATATTCGCACAAACTCCGGTTCGCCTCACCATCGACGCCATCGAAATTCAGGGCGCCCGCAAGACCCGGCCCCACGTCATCCGCGCCTACCTGACTTTTTCCGAGGGCGATCAGGTCACCCGCACCCAGATCGAGGCCAGCGAAGCCAATTTACGCAACACCAATTTTTTTAAACAGGCCAGCATCCGGCTTATCCCCACCGAACAGCCCGGTCACGCCCGGGCAATCATCAATATTAAGGAACGCACATTTCCGCTGACTTTTCAGTTTAAGAGCGGCTTCAATGAACTGGACGGCTGGTATATTTCTCCGCTGGGCCTCCGGCTGGACAACCTGTTTGGCCGGGGCAACCACCTGGGTATGGAGATGCTGATCGGCGACCGGGTTACCGGTACCGAGCTGGAATTTGTGCGCCCTTTTTTGTGGGGCAGCGAATACAACCTGGAATTTAAACTGTTTGGCTATAATCGCGATTTTGTACACTTTCTTTCCGACGAGGCCCTGCCGGACAATGAGTTTCGCCAGCAGGTGCGCGACAGCGGGCTCAAGATACAGTTGCGGGGCAACAGCGGCCTGGCCCGTTTTTTTTCGCTGGCTTTCCAGGCTCACAATGTCGACGCCGACAGCACCCTGAAGTTTGCCAATGAGGAAATCCGGCCGAACGAGATTCCTGCTCCCCGCTTTTTAACGGCCGCCAGCGACACGGTGCAGATACGCCGCCTGATCCTGGCCGCTACGGTGGACACCCGCGATCGCAAGATTCATCCCAGCCGGGGATGGTGGGGCAGCCTTTCCTACGACCAGGCCAGCCGCGATTTAGGCAGTTATAAAAATTTTTACCGGCTGATCTTTGATCTTCGGCGTTATCAACGGCTCTGGAAAAAGGTGATCTTAGCCGGGCGGGTCAAGTGGGGGCGGGTCAGCGAAGTGGCCCCCTTTTACGAGCGTTTCTACCTGGGCGGCCCCAACTCGCTGCGCGGATACGACGACCGCAGCTTAACCCCGGAAGGCTACGCCACCCAACTCAGCCAGGGCAGTGCGGAACTGCGCTTTCCCCTTTCCCGTAAATTGCGCGATTCGGCCAGCTTTACCGGGGTGCTTTTCTACGACGCCGGCTACGCCTGGAGCCAACCCGATAAATGGCAGCGGCGTCGCCTGAAAACCAGCCTGGGCTACGGCTTCCGGGTGCGGCTGCCCATTTTCGGCCTGATCCGCCTGGATTTTGCTTATCCGATACCGGATTATGAACTCCATGTTCATCTCTCATTAGGCCACACGTTTTAGGAGGACGGGTTGCGGAAACCGATACGAACAATACAGAGACACCTATCTTTATCCTGGCTCTTCCTGTCTTGCCTGCTCGGCTCCGGTGTATTGTCCGCCCGGGAAGCGCCGGGGCTGGACAGCCTGGAAATTTACCGCTCCCGGGACAGCCTGATCTGCCGGGTCTCGGCCCAGAACCTCATTCAAGGCAAAACCCGGGAAACCCTGCTGTCCGGCCTGCCGGTTCTGCTGGAACTTACCGCGGAACTGCGCCGCCCCGGGGGAAACGCCGCCCGGCGCGTGCAACAGAAATATCGTCTCCATTTTGATATTTGGGAGAATCGCTTTAGCTTGACCGGCGGGGGAACAATCCGGCGATTTGCCGCGCTGGCCGATTTGCAGCAAGCCTGGCGTCCTTTTCCGTTGCTCCGTTTCCCGGTTTTAGAAGAAACACCGGACGGCCCCCTGCAAATAGAAGTTTCACTGATGATTATTTTGCTGAGCCGCCGCGAAGCCCAGAATTTAAAAGAGTGGATCCGAAACACCCAGGAGACCGAGGAAGATATGCCTTCCGGCAGCCGCAACACCGGCTTTAAGCTCAACCTGAACCGGATAATCTCGCTCTTTTTTTCCGGAGACGACATCAGCGAGCGGCATGAGGTGCGCATAAAATCACGGCTGTTCCGCATCCCGGAACTGCCCATCCTGGAGACAAAACCGCGATGAGCGCCCCGGACCATTGCCACAGCATAATTTCAAAAACAACATTGACCTGCGACTCAAGAAGAGGCTATGCACCGGATTCGCACTAAACTGATTATCCTTTTTGCCGCGTCGGTACTGCTGCCGATCATCCCCCTGGCCTGGCTGGTGGGAGATTTGGTTCAGCAGAGCTATCGAATCGGCGTCAATCCGGAAGTGGAGGCCGGCTTGCAGGAAGCGGTGGATTTATACCGCCGGGATTACCAGCGGCGCAAAAGAGATTTGGAGCAACTGATGAGAAGCGCCGTGGAGCAATTCATCAGCCATGGAACCAAACTAACCGAAGCATTGCCGGAAACCGTGGAATGGCAATACCGGGGATGGCACATTTACGACTCCGAGGGCCGGCTGATTAATGAGGTGAAAGTTTCGCAGCAGCCCCTGGACACCCTGGATTCAGGAAGGCTGTCCCAGGCGGAGGACGCGCCCTCGCAGAGTATCGTGTTGGGGGATCGCGCCGGGAACCGTTTTTTCGCCGTTTACGCGTTGCCGCAAAACCATCGTGCCCGCTACTGGGTGCTCCAGGCAGCCCTGGAGCCGGATTTTTTGGCCAGCAGCGACCGGCTGCTGCGCTTGTACCAGACCTATCGCGCCCTGTCGTTGGCGCCCCTGGCCATTCCGCAACGTTTTTTGTACGCCTTTGTCTCCCTTTCGCTGTTTCTACTGCTGATTGTCATGGGCGTGGCGGTGCTCATCTCCAACCGGCTGACCCGCCCCATCCGGGCGCTGGTGGAAGGCACCCGCGAGATCGGAAAAGGAAACCTGGATTACCGGATTCCCCGGCAGTCGCAGGATGAGTTGGGCGACCTGGTGGACCGGTTTAACAACATGGCCGTGGAACTGCAAAATTTTCAGGAGCGCACCATTTTCCTGGAAAAGATGGCCGCCTGGCAGGAAATCGCCCGGCGTCTGGCCCACGAAATCAAGAACCCGCTGACCCCGATCCAACTGACCATGCAGGAAATGGTCGATCAATACCAGGGGGAAAATGATGAATATCGCCGGCTCTTGCAGGAGTGCCACGGCATTGTCAATGAAGAGATCAACAACCTGCGCAACCTGGTGCGGGAATTTTCCGATTTTGCCCGGATGCCCGAACTACAGCGCAAGCCCGGTCAAATCAACAAACTGATCCGGGAACTGGTGAAGATGTATCCTCATTTGCAATTAGATGTCGAGCTGGAGCAGGATTTGCCCGAGTATCTCTTTGATGAAGACCGGATGCGGCGGGTGCTGATCAACTTGATCGAAAATGCCGCCCAGGCAGACCCCCACGGCCGTCCCATTGTCATTGCCGCCCGGCAAACCGGCAATGGCCTGGAAATCTCGGTAAAGGACCACGGCAGCGGCATCGATCCGCAGTTGCGCGAGCGGATTTTTCAGCCGTATTTTACTACGAAGAACAACGGCATCGGCCTGGGGCTGGCCATCACCCGCAAGATTATCGAGGAACACGACGGGCAAATCCGGGTGGAATCCGAGTTGGGCGCCGGAAGCCGGTTTATCATCACCCTGCCGTTGCTGTCGCAAAACTCTCCATCCGAATCCCCAGGGGGCGAATAGGAATGAACCCATTGCACATTCACATCGTCGACGACGAAAAGAACATTTGCCGCTCGTTTGAGATCATTTTACGGCCTTTCAAACACCGGGTGCGCACCTTTTTATCCGGAGAGGCGTTTCTGGAGGAAGCCCTGGAAAACCCGCCCGAGGTGGTTTTCCTGGATGTGCTGCTGCCCGGCCAAAACGGGATCGAAATCCTCAAGCAGTTTAAGCAAAGCGCCCCGGATTGCGCCGTGGTGATGATTTCCGGCCACGCCAACCTGAGTATGGCCGTGGAAGCCACCCGCGCCGGCGCCTATGATTTCCTGGAAAAACCGCTCCAGAAGGAAAAAATCCTGCTCATTTTGGAGCACATCCGGGAACGCCGCGTCCTCCAATCCAAATTTGCCAGCCTGCAAAAATCGCTCTCTGATGAGTACCAGATGGTGGGAGATTCTCCGGCCCTGCAGAAGGTGCTGGAGGCCATCCGCAAAGTAGCGCCGACGGACAGCAAAGTGCTGATCACCGGGGAAAGCGGCGTGGGCAAGGAACTGATCGCCTACGCTATTCATCAGCACAGCGCCAGCGCCAGGCAGCCCTTTGTGAAAATGAATTGCGCCGCCATCCCGGAAGAGCTGACCGAGAGCGAACTGTTCGGTTCCGAGAAAGGCGCTTTTACCGGGGCGACAGAACGCCGCGACGGTAAATTTTCCCAGGCAGACGGGGGAACGCTCTTCCTGGACGAGATCGGCGATATGAGTTTGAAGGTGCAAACCAAGGTGCTGCGGGTGTTGCAGGATGGAGAATTTCAACGGGTCGGGGGCAATGAAACTCTGAAAGCCGATGTGCGGATTATTGCCGCCACCAACCGGGATCTGGCGGAGATGGTGCGGGAGGGAACCTTCCGGGAAGACCTCTATTTCCGGCTGAATGTGCTGCCTATCGAGGCGCCCCCGCTGCGGGAGCGCCCGGAGGATATCAGCGCCTTAGCCCAGCATTTTATCCGCCGATTCTGCCAGCGCAACAACCGCCGTATCCCCGAGGTGGAGGGGCAGGTGTACCAGATACTGCGCAGCTACCACTGGCCGGGAAACATCCGGGAACTGCAAAACCTGGTGGAGCGCCTGGTCATCCTCAGCGACGGCCAACGCATTTCCGTTGCGGATTTGCCGCCCAATTTGCTGGCGCCTTCCCCGTTGCCGGAGGTTAAGCCGGGAAGCATGACCCTCCAGGAAGTGCGCGAAGAGGCGGAGCGCAGCTACATCCGGCGCTGTTTAGCCGCCGCCGGGGGTAATGTATCCCAGGCCGCCAGGTTGCTGGGCATGGAGCGAACCAATTTGCACAAGAAGATGAAAGCCCTGGGAATTACACGGCCGTAGCTTTCAGCTTTTTTTGACGGGATAAACAAGATCAACAAG
>JAJRYW010000338.1 GCA_024275555.1 Calditrichota bacterium
GGTGGAAATCAATCAATCCATTCGTCCAAGTCCCGGCACAAAACTGTTAAGCATCAGTTTTGCTGTTCCCCAAACTTATCGCAGTTCGACCTACTCCCAGGAAATTCAGGATTTTGAAATCAAGGCGTCGCCTTCGCAGAGCCGGATCGAATCCCGGGAAGACCAACTGGGGAATCGTATCCGGACTTATTTCTGGGAAAATCCTGCCGGGGAAATTCGCACCACCGTATCAGTGCGGGCCCGAAACACCGTTCTGCTGGACAGCCTGCGCTTGAGAGAAATTCCCTTTCCGTTTCCACACAAAGCCGGGGGTCTCCAGGTTTATTTGGAACCCAGCGCGGCAGTACAATCCGATCATCCCCAAATCATCCAACTTGCCGGGCAACTCAGCGCCGGACTGGATCGCCAGTACCAGGTGGTGGAGGCGGTGCAGCGCTGGGTGGTTTCCAACCTGCACTATGTGCTCCAGCCGGACCGTTACGACGCCCTGTGGGCTTTGACAGGCAAGCAAGGCAATTGCCAGAACTATTCGCACCTTTCCGCGGCGCTGCTGCGTTCCCTGGGGATTCCGGTGCGGATTGTCAACGGCATTACCCTGGATTGGCCGTACCAGATCGAAATTGAACAGGACATTTTCCAGTTTGAGATGGCCCGGGGCCGGCACTCCTGGATTGAAGTCTTCTTCCCCGGCTTAGGCTGGCTGCCCTTCGATTCCCAGCAGAGCGAGTTCTTCGTCAGCAACCGCTATGTGCGTTTTGAGGTGGGGGCTGACAACGAGCAGGCCATTAACGACGGCCTGGTTCGCTGGTCCGGGGCGCTTCAACAGGGCGCCCCCCGGGTTAGCGAGACCATCTCGGCCGAACGGATTCAGGAAAATCTGGCGCTCCGGGGGATGATTGTCGATCCATCGCTGCCCAAGATGCTCTTAACCCCGCCGGTGCAGGCGGGACGCCCCCTGCTGGCCCGGCAAGATACCGCCAAAACTGTTTTGCCGGTCGAAGCCCCGGAAGTTCCGCAGGTCGATTTTACCGCCTTGAGTTATGAGAAAAAATTCAGCTATGGGAATACCGATTTCCCGGAGCATGTCAATTTTGCCTTTTCCCGCACCAGCACCCGGGCCGGCCAGCTTACCCGCAATTTCCTGGTGGAGACCGCCGAATATGTGACCAGCAAAGAGCAGTTTGCCCAGGTGTTCATTTTAAACCGCCCGGTCAAACTGGAGTATATTGATTTGGCGTTGCATAATTTTGGCGGCAGCGGCGCCATTTGGATCGAGTTAAGCGAAGACCGGGACGGAAGACCCGGGGAGACCGCCGCGGCCAGTCGCCGTATCCCGGTGCAGTATTTTCAAAACAGCGTCGGTTACCGTTGGGTCCGTTTTGATTTCAACGCCGAGGGGCTTATATTATCGCCGGGCAATTACTGGATACGCCTGGTCTATTCGGGGGGCCCTATTATCAACTGGTTTTACAGTTACGGAAAAAATACCGGGCCGGCCAACGGCACCCGCAGCCGCAGCGCCGAGAACCGGGATTGGAATAAAGTTCACGCGTTTGAGTTTATCTACCGGATTGTCGGGAAAACCGCTCCATGGCCGATCAAGTGACCGAAAAAAAACCGCTGCTCATCTTTGCTCACACGGGAGAAGCGCAGTCGTTCCTGGAGAACTCGACCTTTAAAAAGGTGGAGTTCTCCCTGGCAAAGGTTTATCAATCCCGGAAGGAGATTTTGCTGATCAGCGGAGAAGGATATTTGGAAATACTTCCCCGTCTGACCGCTTTTATAGAATCACGCCTTTCTCGATTAAGCGCCCTGATTAACCTGGGAGTTGCCGGCGCGCTGAATCGACGCCTGGCGCTCGATCAACTTGTAGCGATAAAAGCGGTAAGGTTGGAAGCAGACCTGCACTGCCAGCCTTTGCACACCCAAACTCCCGGCGCCGAGTATACCTGTGTTACCGCCATGCAGCGGGTATTAGACGAGCACAGCGCCCGCCGGCTGGCCCGCTTTGCCGATGTGGTCGACCGCGAAGCCTGGGCCGTCTGTAAGACAGCCTGTTTGTTTAATTTACCGGTGTATTGCTTTAAACTGATCAGCGATTTTGCCGGAGCGCTGACGCGGCAGGTAAATTTCAGGGAAGAAAGCCGACGCTGGAGCACCGCCTTGTGGGAACATTATCAGCAAAACCGGCATATTTTGAGCCAATCGTGATTTTATCGAGACGTGAATTAATCCGCGAATATAGACTGATCCGGCGGCCGCAAGTTTTCAAATTCCATTTTTATGTTTTGCAATTTGATGCGAGCGATTTACGAACATTATAGGCTTATGAAAAAAACACGCGAAACACTGAAAAGACATACCAGTTTCGATGTGAGCACCTCATCGCGGCTGGTGTTTCGAATTGCCGTGCTTTTTGGCGCATTGATTGCGCTGGGGATTGCCGCAACCGGCTGGCTGTTTTACAAGCAAAACTCCCAACTGATCTTGCGCAACCTGCAAAATCAGCTTCAACTGGCCGCCAACACTATTGCCATCTCCATAGACGGCGACGGGTATCGGAAACTGCGCGGCCGCGAGAGCATTGGCAGTCCCGAGTACCAGAAAATCAAAAAAATACTTCAGGAATTCATGGTAAACCAATACCTGGGCTTTGAAAGCAACGGAATCTATACTTTCCGCCGTTTTTCCAAAGACTCGCTGGAATTCACGGTGATGCTCCAGGAAGAATACGTGGGGAATCACTATGCCATCCGGCCGGAGATGCTGCCAACCCTGGAGGAGGGACATCCTTCCTACACCGGCATTTACGAGGATGAAAACGGCGTCTGGGTGTCCGCCTATGCCCCGATCCTTACCAGCGACAACCAGGTTGCCGGGATGGTGGAGGTGGATTTTCATAACAATTTTTATTTGATGACCATTAAACAGCAGATCGGAACAATCCTGCTGCTCTGTTTTGTGGGGATTGGTGTGGGGATTATCTCGGCGGTGGTGCTCAGCCGGGTGATTACCGGGCCGGTGCAAAAAGTTGCCGCTGCCGCGATTCAATTTGCCGAGGGAGATTACCAGGTTCAGGTGCCGGTGGAAACAAAGGATGAGATCGGTATGCTGGCCCGGGCCTTCAACTACATGGTCAGCGAGATCCAGGAAAAAGAGCTCATCCGCAAACACAACCAGGAGCTTAAAGACGCCTACGACAAACTCGATGCGCTTAATCAGCGCCTGGAAGAGGCAAACCGGCTTAAATCCGAATTCCTGGGGATTGCCGCGCACGACTTGAAAAGCCCGCTCCAGGTAACCATCGGCTTTGCGGAGATGATCCTGGACACCCCCAACCAGCATGAGCACGTCTA
>JAJRYW010000339.1 GCA_024275555.1 Calditrichota bacterium
AACGGTAACTACTCAGGTCGGTTTGTTCATAGCCTAAGCGGCTGTATATATGACAGTTGAATCCCCCTCACCCCTTCCCCTCTCCCCCGGGGAGAGGGGCGACCGAAGCGCAAGCGAAGGACGGGGTGAGGGGAATTATTTGTCTTTGGCAATAACACCTGAGTAGTTACTAAGTGCTTTCGCACACTTCGGTGCAAAAGTAAGCTGTCTTCGACAGAACAAATCGACAATCCCGGCCGGCCGGGAGTCGATTAAGACCCCGAAAGGGGCTAAATTTTATTTCCCAATCCGGTTCATCATGTGAATCCTGTCAAAAAAGAGACCTGAATAGTTACAAGGAAAGTAATTCTACCGGATACCAACAGACAAAGCAGAGCTTAATTGGAAAAAGAACGTTCCAGGCGGGAGCCTGGAACGAGAACGAAAGTTAAGCAGAGTTCCGGGGAAAATGGCCGTTCCGGGCTCCGGCCCGGAACGAGAACGAAACGGCTATCTCAATCGGTCTGCAACCCGAGTTGCAAACCGAAGCGGAATCCGTACAGGATGGTGTTGTCGTTGTCGGTAAATCCGTTGGTGTAATCGAATTGCAGGAACGGGCGCACCGTGTCGGATATACGCACCTGCATCCCCGCCCCGCCGGTAAGCACCGGGGCGTTGCTGCTGCTGTCATTAAAGCGGTCAAAAAAGGACACCAGGTCATCCACATAGGAAATATCGACTTGCTCGCGGGAGACGTGCATCCATCCGCCGCCGCCGATCAGATAGGGGCGGAACACCCCGATATCCAGGCCGGTTCTTACGCCCAGGGTAACCAAATAAATGCTTGCCGCCCCCCCCTCCAGGGAGAGATTGGCCGGCACATAGGGCTGCTCAATCTGGGCAAAGATTTCCTTCAGGGTAGGCGTCATAGCCTGTTCCAGCGCAGAGTGGTTAAAATTGAAATAGTTGTAGCTGAAACGTCCTACCAGGGCCAAATTACTGAAGACAGTGTAATTCAGCCCGACGTCGAGGTTAATTCCGTTGTCATAAAAATCGTTAAAATTCCCGGGGTCGTTGGTAAGGTCCAGCGCATCCCCGCCCTGGAGCAAGATTGGCCGGGCAAACAGGAACGATTCCACCGGAACAGCCCCGCCGCCGCTGACGTAAATCGTCAGCTTCTCCTCCAACTGGGCCATCGCTGTTGCGGAAACAAACAGCATCAGAAACAAAAAATACCGGGCAGCAACCATAATATCTCACCTTCTTATTGAAACTCTGATATAAACAACTGCGAATTCACATCTTATTGTATTGTTTTTTATCAATATAAATTCGGCTATAGAAAATAGCAAAATTATTTTTATCTTATCTTGATTTTAAACGGCTCAGAACTAATTCCGAGGTATCGATGAAGAGAATTCGACAGTTTATTCCGGCGGCCCTGCTATACATGCTGATTCTGGGACTTCCGGTATTTTCGCAAATAAATGAGCTTCTGCCGGTGCTGCACCTTACTGCCGGCAAGGCAACCACCGTGGATGTGCGGGATCTGTTCACCATCCCCGATTATGACCAGGTCCGGTTCGACGCCCATGCCCGGATTTCCGTGCACTACGACGCCCGCATCCCGGAGTTACGTTTGCAAACACAACCGGATGTGGAGGGCCTGCGTCTGCTCCGTTTTCACTACCGCAGCCAGGCTTACTACCTGCTCTTGCAATGCCAGGTGCAGCAGCGGCTGCGCTTTCGCTATCGCCCCGAAGCTTCCCCGGAAAAATTAACCCTGTTCGGCTCGTTCAATAGCTGGAACCGGGACAATCTCCCCCTACAGGACCCGGACGGCGACGGGGTCTACGAAGTAGAGGTGGCCCTCAATCCCGGCCGCTATGAGTACAAATTTTTCCTGGACGGCCGCGAGGTAATCGATCCCGATAATCCCGATAAAGTGAAAAACCCATTCGGTTCATATAATTCGCTGATCACCGTCAAGCCTCGTCATCCGGAACAGGCCTATTTGCACATCGGCGGGTTCAAAACAAGCGACAGCAAGCTGCTCCGGCTGCACTTTATCTATCAGCCGGCCGGGGAGAACGCCCTTCTGCTGCGGCCGGAAGAGGTGATCGCCTTGATCGACAATCAGCCTGTGGCGCCGCAGCAGATCAATATCAGCCAAAACCGGCTCACGGTGACGCTCCCCACCGGGCAGTTGCCGGGAGAGCATCGGTTTCGGGTAGCAGTAGAGCGCCAGGGCGTCTTTACCCCAATTCAGCAGGTCGTACTGTTCGACGGCCGGCCCGGCGGCCCGGACAGCCCCTTCACCTGGTCGGACGCGATCCTCTATTCAATCATGATCGACCGCTTCAGCGACGGCGACCCCGGCAACACCCGCCCGGTGCAACACGATTCGCTGCTGCCGCCGGCCAATTTCCAGGGAGGCGATTTACAGGGCGTGCTTGCCAAGCTCCGCGAAGGATATTTCGATTCCCTGGGCGTGAATGTGCTCTGGCTTTCCCCGGTAATCCAGAATCCCGACAGCGCTTACCGGGAGTGGCCGGAACCCCACCGCTATTATACCGGATATCACGGCTATTGGCCGGTCCACCCCACCCGGGTGGATGCCCGTTTCGGGGATATGCAGTTGCTGCGCACCCTGGTGGATGAGGCGCACCGGCGGAAAATCCGGGTGCTGCTGGATTACGTGGCCAATCATGTACACAAAAATCACCCTTTCTTTAAAGAGCACCGCGATTGGTTTGGGATATTGGAGCTGCCCGACGGCCGCAAGAACATCCGCTTTTGGGACGAGTATCGCCTGACCACCTGGTTCGAGCCGTATTTGCCCTCCTTCGATTACGTCGGCTCGGACGCCGCCCTGGAAGTGATGACCGACAACGCAGTCTGGTGGCTGGAGCAAACCGGCATTGACGGATTTCGCCATGATGCGGTGAAGCACATCCCCAACCGCTTCTGGCGGCTGCTGACCCGGAAAATCAAAACCCGCGTGGCGCCGAAAAGGGGGGAGAAAATTTTCCAGATCGGGGAAACCTTCGGCTCTTATCAACTGGTCAGTTCGTATGTAAACAACGGGCAATTGGACGCCCAGTTCAATTTCAATTTGTATGACGCCGCCCTGCCGGTGTTTCTGGAACCGCAAGGAGATTTTGCTGTGCTGGATGGGGAATTGCGCAAAACCTTCGAGGTGTACGGGATGTACCACCGGATGGGCAACGTCATGGACAGCCACGATAAAGTGCGTTACCTGGCCTACGCAGACGGCGATATCCGGCTGGGCGCCGCAAATGACAAGGAGATTGGCTGGAGCAATCCGCCCCGGGTAGACGACCCCCTGAGCTATCGAAAAGCCCGGCTCTACCAGGCCTACTTGCTGAGCATTCCCGGTACACCGGTTATTTATTACGGGGATGAGATCGGCCTGACCGGCGCCGCCGATCCCGACAACCGGCGCATGATGCGCTTTGGAGATCAGCTTTCTGCCCATGAGAAAGAGATGAAACAGCAGGTGCAGAAAATGATCCGCATCCGCCGGGATCACTCCGCCCTCCGGCAGGGAGATTTTTACACCCTGCTGGCAGACCAGAACGGCTACACATTTATCCGCTCCGATGTGCATCAACGCATCTTGGTGGTGCTCAACAAAAACACCGCGCCCCGGGAATTTCTGTTGAACATCCCGGAGGTCTACCGGGCAACCGGGGCCGTCAGCCTGAAAACCGGGCAAACAATACCTGTTTCCGACAGCAAATTGTCTGTCCGTTTAGAGGGGGTTGATTGGGAGATGTTCCAGTTGGAGTCTCGGGGGGAGGCGGACTAACCCGCGTACGTTGCGAAACGGGAGTTCCGCAACGAGGGGGGAAAACAGCGCGACCAGCTTCAAATGTAATGCTGGCGCGGGGAAAGCGGAGCTTTATTGAGACGTGAATTCGTTTCCGAAAAGATGAAACTTACCGTTCGCTCATTTTGGGGGCTGTTTTCGAAATTCTTGGTGATTTCCTATTCGGAAGTTCTCGTTTGGGGAAAAATTCACGCCTGGCCACAGTTTCATACACAGAACCTTTGGTTTTACCTGGAAATCAATCGAGGACTCTCCAACTGGTAAGTTTCCAGGTGATAGCCGGAAAACAAAAAAATGGGCGCATGACAAATTGC
>JAJRYW010000340.1 GCA_024275555.1 Calditrichota bacterium
CACCGGGCGATAGCCCGCCAAATCCTGCCGGGTGAATAATCCTCCCTGCTGCTGAACGGCAGCGACAATCTTTTCGGCGATCTCCCCCCGGTAAAAGGCGTTTGCCCCTTCCGCAGCAATTTTTTCCAGCGTGGAAGCCAGCTCCGGCTGACGCAGGGTATCCCCGGGTTGAAGCGGCCTTCCGCCCGGGAAGAAAATTCGATAGGCTTCCGGGAAGCGGGCAAATTTTCCCCGGTGGGAAGCCAGCAGTTTGCTCAGCGCCGCATCGACGGGGAATCCGTCGCCGGCAAAGCGGATCGCCGGCTGCAGGAGCCGCTTCCAGGGCAGGCGCCCGTATCGCTGATGAAATTGGAACAGTCCGGCGACCGTTCCGGGTATGCCGGCAGCCAGCACGCCCAACTGGCTTTTTTCCGGGTCCGGCCGGCCATCGGCGTCCCAGTACATATCAAAGCGGGCGGAATGCGGCGCGGTTTCCCGAAAATCCAGGGCAACCGTCTTTCCCAGGCTATCCCGGTAGACGAGGAAGCCGCCCCCGCCGATATTGCCG
Organism: Calditrichota bacterium; assembly: GCA_024275555.1. GTDB lineage: Bacteria > Calditrichota > Calditrichia > RBG-13-44-9 > J075 > JAJRYW01. The sequence goes on from JAJRYW010000340.1 coordinate 548, forward strand.
GCCCGCGGATAGACAACCGCCAGGGTAAAGGCAACCGTCGTCAGTGCGTCGGCGGCGTTGCCCCCGGATTGCAGCGTCTCTAAGCCGGCCCGGGCCGCCAGGGGATCGGCACAGGCAATCCCGGCCTCAGGCACAATAATGGTCGAGGGTCTCTCAAACTCGCAGCGAGAAATAATCAGGAGCGTCAAAAAGAGAAAAAGAATACCACCGAAAGAGGATCGAATCGTCTTAAACACGTGCACGGCTTCCTGCGGTTAGGGAATATTTAACAGGCTCAGGAAATCTTCGGTAAAATTTTCAGACGCCGGAAATTCCACCATCCGTCCCAGCAACATCCCTTCCCGGGTGACAACAAAGGTGGGTACCCGTTCTACCAGTTCCCGGGAAGCTTTATGCTGCGGATCATCTTTTTGGCGGTCCACGCCGACCAATTGGATGTGAATATTGGGATTGGCGGCGGCTATGACATGGCGAATAAAGGGAGGCACGCCATGCCGGGAATCCGAGCACCAGGTTCCTAAAAAGCAGACCACCGTAACCGGCTGGTCAATCTTTTTCAATCGCGCCACCAGGAGCGGATCGGTTTCGGTTTGCTCATCTTCCGCCTGCCAATCCGGGAAATGGTTTAAAATATCCTCGTAGCTGATGTCGCCCAGCAACATCAATTCATCCCCCACCTTTTGCGGCTGCACCCCGATGCGGCGGCCGGATGAGCAGGCGCCCAACAGGATGATGATCGATAATAAAAATAAAAAACGGCGCATAACGACTCCGGTTTGATTGGGTAAATGCGCTGACCGATTTCCTATGGCAGGGAATCCGGCTGCAGCACCGTATTTTGATCCGTCGCCCGGGTGCGGCCGGGGGCGCGGGTTATTTTACGGAGGCGCTGTTGGACCACTCCGGCGGGCGTAGCGGTAAGCATGGCTACCTGATCCCGGGCGCCCAGGATACCCAGGCTATCCCGGTTCACCCAGACTTGCACGCCGTCCGCGCGGCCTAAGAGCATACTGATCCGATTGACCGCCCGGCTGGTGCGGCGCAGCCCCGGGGTAAGGATGTACTCGGTGGTGTCGGTCTGGTCGCGCACTTCCCGCACCCAGGTGCTGTCGATGCACAGCAAGGTCACCGACACGCGAGGAGCCGCGCTCGGGGAAGTCGCTGGCGGGTCCGGTTTGGCCGCTTCCGCGGGAACTGCGGCGGCGGTATTTGCCTGGCCGGTCTGCTCCATCAGCTCCGAAAGGGTAATCTCCCGAATATTGAGATCATTCTGATTTTGCTCCAGAACATATTGCTGAAAGGTAAAGTAAGCCCCGCCCAGCACCACCACGGTCGCCAGGCTAATCCAGAAAATTTTATGAATGCGGTCCCAATTCCAGTTTTCCCAGAAAGACGGTTCACGGTACACCCGCTGCCGGGGTTCGGGAGAACGATCCGGCTCCGGCTCAGCGCGGCTCTCATTGGCGGCCTCCCGGGCGGCCGTTGCCGGGGTTAAACGGCCGGAGAGAAGATCGTAATCGTGGATCACTTCCTCCTCGTCCAGCCCCAACTCGCGGGCATAACGGCGCAGGTAGATGCGCTCATAGCCGGGCGGCAGGCTCTCCATCTGCCCATCTTCTATTGCCTGAAGGTATTTTACCGGCAAGCGGGAGCGGCGATGGATCTCTTCAATAGAGATTCCCCGCTCTTCCCGCCGGTTCTTAAGATTCTCATAAAACTCTTTCATAACAGGCGCCCTGTCTATTTGAGGTCTTTGAGGCGAATCTGCAACTCTTTGCGGCCGTTCCAGTGATTCTCTTCCACCACATAGACACAGTCTACCTCGGCAACGCCGTTTTTGAGCCGTTCGAGATGATCGCCCATGTTAAAGCCAATCGCACTCATGGTCGTGCCGTTCTGTTCCAGGGTCAGTTTAAGATGATTATTCCCGACCACATTTGCCTCTCCGACCACCCGCAGGTTGCGGCTCATAAACACCGGCCGGAGATTAAGCGGCCCGAACGGCCCCATCAGTTTCAGCAAACGCATCAGGCGTTCATCGAACTCATTCAGTTGCACTTCGCAATCGACTTTCATCGTCGGCGTCAGGTCATCGACGCTGATATAACGCCGCACCACTTTATTGAACTGCTCCACAAAAGCAGGAATATTCTCTTCTTTGATGGTCAGCCCGGCCGCATATTTGTGACCGCCAAACGCAGTCAGAAGCGGGGCGCACTCTTTAATCGCTTCGTAGATATTGAAATTGGAAATGCTCCGGGCGGACGCTTTTCCAATTCCATCCACCACCGAGATCATGATGGTGGGACGGTAGTAGCGCTCCACAATGCGCGAGGCCACAATTCCGATTACCCCGGGATGCCAATCCTGTTTGTACAACACCAGCGAGGGATGGTTTTCCGGGTCCAGGCGGGTTTCGACAATTTCCAGCGCTTCTTTGAAGGTGATTTCATCGACGTTGCGGCGCACTTTATTTTCCCGCTCCAGCTCGCGGGCAAAAACCCGGGCCTGTTGCAGCGTGCGAGCGGTAAACATTTGCACCGCCCGGCGGGCGTCACCCATCCGCCCCACCGCATTGATGCGCGGGGCCATCACGAAAACAATCAAACCGGCGTTAATTTCTTTGCGATCTACCCCGGAGGACTCCAACAGCGCCTTTACCCCACAACGGGGATTATAATTGATTTTATCCAACCCGTGAGAAACCAGGATGCGGTTTTCATCAACCAGCGGAACAATATCGGCGCAACTGCCGATGGCCACCAGGTCCAGGTATTCATCCAGCTCGGAATCCTTCAAACCCAGGCGGCGATACAAGCCTTGCAGCAACTTAAACCCCACGCCGACGCCGGCCAGTTCTTTGAAGGGATAGGGGCAGTCTTTTCGCTTGGGGTCCAGAACCGCTACTGCCGGGGGAAGCTCATCATTGGGCACGTGATGATCGCAGACAATCACGTCAATGCCCTTCTCGCGGGCAAAACGAATCTCGTCGATTGCGGTCACCCCGCAATCAATGGTAACAATCAGCGAAACACCCTTTTGAGAATATTCTTCGACAATGTTATGGGTAAGCCCGTATCCTTCGGTTATACGGTCCGGGATGTAATAGTTTACTTTGGAGCCGACCATCCGGGAGAGAACCAAGTAGAGCAGAGAGCAACTCGACACACCGTCGACATCATAATCGCCAAAGACCAGGATATTTTCGCCCTTCTCCAGCGCTTTATGAAGCCTGTCGACTGCAATATCCATATCTTTCATCAGATAGGGATCGTGCAATTTTTCCAAATCCGGACGAAAGTAGACCTTGGCCTTTTCGAACGAATCGATGCCTCGTTTCAATAATATTTTGGCTAATAGCCTGGGAACTCCCAACTCTTTGGACAGATGATCGACCTCCTGCTCATCAACATCATGATCAATCACCCATTTGTAATCCATTCATACACCACCTATCAGGTTATTATTTCATTTACATTTCCCTTTATCTATTCATTATTTCTTTTTCATATCAAAACCAGTGCATGATAACAGTTTACCCCAAAAATCGCAAGCATTTTTTAGGCGTCCTGCAACTCTCTGCCGCCATATTTTCAGTGTAAAAAGTGTTTTTAGGCGACAGCCCCTTCCCGGCTGCCTCCGCGGTGAAAAAGGCGAGGCCTCCGCCGGCTCTATTTCTGCTCAGGATTCTTTCCCGGAGAGGATTTCCCCGATTCTCCATATCGCCATCTTTACCGCCGGGGTGCGATAGGGCGGTTGTGCAGAATCCAGTTTCACCAGCCATTTGCCGTCTTCCCGCGGGGTAATCTGCAGGTAAAAATTTTGCTGGAAATCATCGTCCCGGGCCACCACATTCAGCATGTATTGTTCCGTTCCCAATTTCAAATAACTTCCTTTGATAATACACCATCGGGTTCCTTCCACCAATTCAACCCCTTCCAGGGCCTGCACCACCGCATCGCTGATCGGTAAATTAATAAAGGCATGGGGCATATCATAATCCTCCAGGAGACGTGTAATCGGTGTTGATTTAAGCTTGGTTGCTACAACTCGATAAGATTGCCGTCCCATTTTTTTCCATTTTTGTTCATATTTAGTCACCACCGGCCGCACCGGGTTCAGTTCCACCGGCCCGGTTTCGAAGCACTCGCTGTGCTGAAATAAATCCGCCGCGTGGTGGGCGTACCACTCCTGATCGGTGACCAGTTCGTAGATTCCCCCGGGCGCCAGCACGGCCGCCAGGATGGCCACAAACTGCTCATTCAGCAGCCTCCGGCGCCGGTGCTTCTCTTTCGGCCAGGGGTCGGGATAGTTCATGGTTACCTGGCGAATGCTGTTATCAGGGAAAAACTCCCGCAGGGCAAAACGGGCGTTCTCCCGTATCGGTCGCACATGGCTCAGCTTCTCTGCGGCAATTCGTTTCTGGAGCCGCTCCATACATTCGCCGGACAGTTCAATCCCGACAAAATTCCACTGGGGCTGCTGGCGGGCCCACTCGACCAGGTAGGCCCCATTTCCGAAGCCGATCTCTACGGCCAGGGGAGCATTCCGCTCAAACAGGGCCGCCCAGTTTAGCGGAAAAACAGTTTCCTGCCGCGGATCAATCGCATATCTCAAATAATAGCCTGTTTTTGCCATGGCATAAAAATAAGCGAAGAAAGTCAATACCGCAAGCCCCTTGCATGATGAGCCCGATGAATATCAAAGACAGGTAAATGGTTTAAATCAAGGAGTTAGCATGGTTAATCATCAAAAAAAGGAAAAAAAGAACTTGACAACTTTCTCCCGGGCCGCTATATTTGAATTGACCTATCAAGGTCAAAACCTCCCTCCCAACTCCGCAGGGGACGCCAGTCGTCCCCTGTTTTTTTGTACCTAAAAGATGAATTGGTCGGCATGTCCTTCCCATACCGCACATCCCGGGCTTCCGAAGCGCCGGATCAGCGCCGGGCCGAGGAATACCTGCTCCGCTGTTTCGATGGACGCGAGTGGATGACCTGGCGAAAGTACTGGCGATACCGGCGTGACTTTACCCCCTTCAGCAGCGCCAATGTTCTGGCGATTTTACAGCACTGCCGCATAGACCGCCCGGAACTGCACGCCGCTATCCGGCGTTGCCGGGAACATCTGCCGGTGTATCAACAGGATCATTTAACCTATCACTGGCCGTTGCAGGCGGGACAGTCCCGGATCGGCAACTCCCGTTTACTGGGTCGCTTCGAAAAATTCCAGCTTTCCCCCGACGCGGACAACACCTGTCTCCAGCAAGTCGCCTTGCAGAGCAACCAATGGCTGGAGGAAATCCGGGAAGAGCTGATCTTTTACCGGGTGGATCAAACCCGTTTTCAACTGACCCCGGTTCAACGAAACTTGCCGGACACAGAGGGCAGTTACCTGACCTGGTTCCCTCCCCGGAAATTCTGCCGCCCGGGCAAGATCGAGACTATTGACCTGGGAGTGGACGCCAACATTTTGTGGTTTTTGGGCCGTTTTGATTGCCTGGACACCCCGGGTGCGGAAGAAACCATCCGTTTTGTCCGCACGGCCGTATCCCGGGAACTGGCTATTGAAAAACCGTTTCTGGTCAGCCAGTATTATCCTTTCCCGGTCATTCTGCTGTATTTGATTTCCCGGGCGGCGGTGTGGGGAAAGATTGAAGCGCTCTACCCGCTTCGAGCAACGATCCTGGGGCAACTCCGTAAATTGGCGCCCCGGACGGCCCTGGAATGGTTGTGTTATCAATCGGTTGGATTGTTGTGGGACGCCGGGGATATGCTCGCAAACGCCCCGGCGCTGACCGCCGAACGGCTGGAACAACGCGATCCTTTTTTTGTGCTCCCCTTCCTGGCCCCGGCTCTGCATAAGCGCCCGGAGCTATTGCCCCTGGCCCGCTCGCCCCGGTTTTGGGTTGAATTCTCCAGCCCGGCCGTAAAATGGGCCATGCGGCTGTGGATCTGCCAGCAAACCGGCTGTTCCAATGAGGAATTTTGAATTTTGAATTACGAATTACGAATTATGAATTATGAATTATGAATTACGAATTACGAATTACGAATTACGAATTACGAATTACGAATTACGAATTACGAATTACGAATTACGAATTACGAATTACGAATTACGAATTACGAATTACGAATTACGAATTAC
>JAJRYW010000341.1 GCA_024275555.1 Calditrichota bacterium
CATCCGCTCCCACTTGGTGTACTTGTTACGAACGGTTAAATCCCAATAGGTCGATTTGGAAAGGATATGGGAAAGCCGTAAAGAACCGCTTAATATATCTTCATTAACCCTGGGATTATGGAATGAATTGAATTTTGAATAGGAGTGCACATACTGACGCGCATCGCGGAAGGAGCCGGTGGCGCTCATGGTTACTTTCAGTTTATCGTTAAAAAAATTACCATCCATTTTCCCGGTGAATCTTATTACCTGGCTTTCGTTGTCCGGAAGAACTTGTTGGTCAATTCCTGCGGTAGGGATTTTCAACCCGCTGGCCCGGGGGTCGTCGTCGTTGGTTTCCACCATTTCAAACGATCCGAAAAAGCTGTAATTTCTGCCGGGAATAATCGGCCCGCCCAAATAGGCGGTAATTTGGCGGTATCCGTAATCATCTAAGTTCAGGAGCATATTGTCGCCGTAGTTGCTGGACTTTTTTACAACTTCGGAGGGATTGGCATTTGCAACCAATTGTTCCTGATCTGTAATGAGTCCCGGATTGTTGACGTATTGAGGCGTTTGTGAGCCGAAGCCGGAGGTTGCTAAATCAAAGCCGCCAAAAAACTTGCTGCCGCCGCTCTTGGTAGTGATATTGATGACCGCCGACTGCGCGCTTCCGTATTTGGCGCTGAATCCGCCTAATTGGGTGGAGGCCTGTTCGATGGCGGCATCGGGAATGGTGCCGGCGGCGTTGCCAAAAATTAGATCGTTGTAGGGCACCCCGTCCACTATGAAGAGGGTTTCATTGCCCCGGCCGCCCCGCACATTCAGCGTCGCATTATCCGTTTGGCCCCCGGAGCCGTCTTGCACAACTACCCCGGCATTGACAGCAACGATTGAACTGACCCCTTTCAGCGGGATTCGTTCAATTTCCTCGGAATCCATTACGCGCACTGTGTTCGTTGCGCCGACCTCAAAAAACGGCCGTTCCGCGATAATGGTAATTGCCGAATCCAACTCAATGGTGGTCGGGGCTAAAGTAGCATCCAGACGTTTTGTGATATCGGAGACAATCCGTATATTTTCCACACTAAGGCTTTGATAGCCGACATAAGAAAAAGATACGGTATAGGTTCCCGGCGGTATATTCAGCACCATGTAGAAACCGTCAATATCTGTGGAGGCCCCTAACAGAACTCCCTGAATCACCACGTTTACCCCTGGAAGCGGTTGTCCGGTATCTTTATCCCTGACTACACCGCTCAACTTACCGACTTGACCATAGATCATGGAGGCAAAGACGGTAAGGAACACAAGACTAACCAAGAGCCTTTTAAACATACTACCTCCGATTTTTAATTTTATAGAAGAACCAAGCCTAACAACCTTATTACATATATTCAAACATCAACCGATTCGGATGAAGAGAGCTGCACATCCGTTCCAGACGAATATCCGGCTTTTTTCATCCGGTAAAAAAAGTTGGCTGCCCGGAACGGGCCGGGCAGCCAACTCATAAGTCTTATTTCAACAGCATCATTTTCCGGGTCAAATTAACTTTATTGGAAGTCAATTTATAGAAATAGACGCCCGAGGAGAGATTCTTTGCATCAAACTCGACGGCATGAGTGCCGGCAGTTTGGTAACCATCCACCAACGTGGCAACCTTTTCACCCACAATGTTAAAGATTTCCAACGTCACATCGGCAGCACGGTTCATGCTGAATTCGATAGTCGTAGAGGGGTTGAAAGGATTGGGATAGTTTTGTTCCAGGCGGAAACCACTAACCACAGTACCGGGTTTATCATCGATTCCGGTGGTTACTAAAGTGGCAACGTCCACTTTGCTATACACCCAGGTAACGAAACCGGGCACATACTCAAAAAGGGACATTCCGGGAACCGGATCATATGCACTGGTAACATGGATGTAATCAGTTCCGGAAACGGATTCAATGTGCGGATCAACACTCACATATTGATCAACCCATCCGGGAGAACCGGTAACTTTAGTAGGCCGGTACCAGGTGGCCCCATTATCGGTGGAAAGCGCCCCGTAAATATCAGTTGCCCCAAAATCCATGTTGGGAGCGCCGCCCAGGGAGTCGTCGAAAGCAGGCACCCAATTGGTCGCATTCGGTTCGCCGTCAAACTCATTTTGCTGCCAAAGGACGACAACTTTGCCGTTCGAAGCGGCAACGGAAGGATAGGCGCAACCGATGGCATTCCGGCTATTCAGGCCGCCGCCGGTCGCATTGGGATCTAACAGCCCATCCAGGGCAGGATTACGGCCGATACTGGGGTCGGTCACCTCAACGAGTTGTTGGATAGAGCTATTCCAGTAAACTACCGGGTAAATAAGATAATCGATGGTGTCCGGTCCCACGTCTACATGGCCGCCATAGCCGTTAAAGACAATGTGCGATACGCCATCTTCGGAAACAGCCAGGTTTACCTGGGCAAAGTTGTCCACAAAATAGGTGGCCTCATTAACGATGACGCCTTCCTGATAAATAAGCTGAACATTCCAGGTTGCGCCCTGATCGCTACTGCGGGCCTCCGCTAAAAAGCCGTTCCCGGAGGGAGCTTCATAGGCATAGGCGGCAACAAAATCCCCATTGCTGGGATCAATCGCCACGGCAACTTCAGCCGAACCGATAACCAAGCTATCCTGATAAGTGGCGGGGAAATTGATGTAGCTCCAGGTAGCGCCATAGTCGGTGGACACCATTGCTGTATCGATTGCAAAGTCCGAATTGGAATCCATGGTTGCAAAAATAGTATTTCCGCTTATATCAAAGCTAGCGAAAACACCACTGCTGATCAGATTTTCGGTAAAGAAATAACCGGCTTCTGCGGCGTCAAACTGGGTTGCAATTCCGCCGCC
>JAJRYW010000342.1 GCA_024275555.1 Calditrichota bacterium
CTCATTCCCGATTTTAAAGGCGAGTGGGAACCGCTGGAACGGGTCATCCGGGCCAATCCGGAAATCTTGGCGCACAACATGGAAACGGTTCCCCAGTTGTATCCCCGGGTGCGACCCCAGGCAAAATATGAGCGTTCTTTATGGGTGCTGGAAAAATCCAAACAGGCCGGGATGACCACCAAAACCGGCATCATGGTCGGCATTGGAGAAACCTTTGATGAAGTGACGGCGATGATGCGCGACCTGGTCGAGGTAGGCGTGGATATCTTTACCATTGGCCAGTACCTCCAGCCGACCAGGCGGCACCTGCCGGTGGAACGGTTTGTTCATCCGGATGAGTTTGCCGAGTATAAGAAGATCGGCGAGTCCCTGGGCTTGCGGCATGTGGAATCCGGCCCGCTGGTGCGTAGCTCTTACCATGCCGAGGAGCAGGTGGGGAATTTGAAGACTGCCGGGTGTTCTGCCGCCGGGTAGGAGCCTTGCCTGATTGAATATTCGATTTAAGACGCCCCGGTTGGGGCGTCGACAACTCTACTTCTTTCCCCTTTTTTAAACCCTGGCAATTCTTACTTCATCAACATCATCTTGCGCACCCGGGTAAAATTGCCGGCTTGCAGGCGGTGGAGGTAGACCCCGCTGGCAACCGCCTGGCCGTGGTCGTTTCTTCCGTTCCACTCCACCTGGTACGGCCTGCTTCCAACGCTTTATCCACCAATGTTGCAACCTTCCGCCCGCTCAGGCCCAGGTGGGGTAGGTTGGCAAGATTGGACAGCTTTTCCCGGGAGTAGAGCAGCAGCGGAATATCACAAAGGGGGTTTGGGATTTTTAAATGGGATTGGCTGAATGGAGGCGGAACCTTCGGCTGGTATTCCCGGGCGGGAGCACTGGAATGAGGAAAAATGGGATTGGCTGAATGGAGGCGGAGCCTCCGGGTTGGCATTCCCGGGCAGGAGCCCTGGAATGAGGAAAGGTGTTATCCCGGTTTTGGGGGTTGTCCACTAACCCATGTCATTTCGATCCCGGCCGGGAGAGAAATCTGTAGTCTGCCGGAATTTTATATGCTCTACATTGTTTTGTCTGCTTACAGATTTCTCGCTTCGCTCGTGGCAACGCCATCCCGTCGGGAAAATGACACGGACTTTTCTGTTTTTAATGTACCTATTTTGCACCGGCTGGGCACGGGAAATTATTGGGTGATTGGGTGATTGGGTGATTGGGTGATTGGGTGATTGAGTGATTGGGTGATTGAGTGATTGAGTGATTTGGTGATTGCGATTCGCATCGTTTGAGCCTCCCTTGCCTGGGGCCTTCCGGGCGGTTGTGAGATGACGATCCATGTGGTGGTCTTGAAAACAGTTTAATCATCCTGTCGCCAAAGCTGGTATGACAAATATTGCACACTGGATTTTAAAATTTGAAGGGGATGGGCTTGCTGAAAGGAGGCAGGCGCCTCCGGCATGGCATTCCAGGGCGGGAGCCCTGGAATGAGGAAAGAGGAAAAAAGGGGAAAAGAGGTGTGTTGCCGGGGAGAGTTGTGCGACGCGACTTGAAATTAATCATAAAATAAAAAGAGCCGGTTGCGAATGTGCGCCGGCTCTTTTATCTTTGGCCCTTGTTTGGCTGGTCGCCCGATCAGGAAAGGCGCCGCCGCCAGGCTTGCCTATATAGTTTTTGTGGGACATACATGCGACAACCTGACAAAAATCATGTTTTGAGCTAACTAAACTCATTGTTTCAGGAATGAAAATCGTTCAAGTTTGGGCATCAAAATATGCACCTGCCGACCGGCTTTTCTGCGCCGGTTGATCCCGGGTGCGCGGGTTGAGAGAGTCAGTACGGTTGAGAAGAGATATTCATAAACATCTATAAATAATTAAGAAGTTATTCCCACTACTGTAAACACGGAGAACTTCTCATGATTGCAGGAATTCCCAAAGAAACGTTCCCATCCGAAACTCGGGTTGCCCTGGTTCCCGTCGGCGTTCAGGTTTTAAAGAAAGCCGGCGTCGAGGTTATTATCGAGGCGGGCGCCGGAACCACAGCCGGTTTTCCGGATGAAGAATACCAGGCCAAGGGCGCCACGGTGGTAAAAGACCGCGCCGAAGTGTTTGCCAAGGCAGATATCATCCTTCAGGTTCGCGGTTTAGGGGCTAACCCGGAAAATGGTAAAGCGGATCTGAAATTAATGAAAGAAGGCCAAATGATTTTGGCGTTCATGGAGCCGTTGACGGCGAAAGAGGAAGTGCAGGCCCTGGCCAAGAAGAAGGTCGTCAGCCTGGCCATGGAACTGGTGCCGCGTATTACCCGCGCCCAGAGTATGGACGCTCTTTCTTCTATGGCCAACCTGGCCGGCTATAAATCGGTGTTGCTGGCGGCCAACTATCTTCCCAAAATTTTCCCGATGATGATGACCGCTGCGGGCACCCTGGTGGCGGCCCGGGTGTTTATTGTAGGGGTTGGTGTGGCCGGCTTGCAGGCCATCGCCACTGCGCGTCGCCTGGGCGCCGTGGTTAGCGCCTATGATATCCGTCCCGCGGTAAAAGAACAGGTGCTCAGCCTGGGGGCCAAGTTCGTGGAATTTGAGCTGGAAACCGAGAGCGCCGAAGACAGCGGCGGGTACGCCAAGGCCATGGATGAAGAGTTCTACAAAAAGCAGCGGGAAATGATGCTGAAAGTGGTTGCCGAAAGCGATGTGGTGATCACCACGGCAGCGGTGCCGGGCAAAAAAGCGCCTATCCTGGTTACCGAAGAAATGGTGAAAGGAATGAGCCTGGGATCGGTGCTGGTAGACCTGGCCGCCGAACGCGGCGGAAACTGCGAGATTACCGAACCGGGTAAAGTGGTCAAGAAACACGGCGTTACCATTGTCGGCACAACCAACCTGCCGGCTACTTTGCCTTATAATGCCAGCCAAACCTATTCCAAAAACATTACCAATTTTATGGCGCTGCTGATTAAAGACGGCAAGCTGGAATTGAATTTGGAAGATGAAATTATCAAGGAATCCCTGGTTACCAATGCGGGAGAAATTGCCAATCCGCGGGTCAAGGAAGCCTTAGGACTGTAATGCAATCTGTATTGAGGGAAAATAATACGATTCAAATACTAATGCTAAAACAGGAGTGTTAACATGGATTTTATCGCCTCGTTAACCGTTTTTGTCCTGGCGATCTTTGTGGGATTCGAAGTTATTACCAAGGTTCCGCCCACATTGCATACGCCGCTGATGTCCGGATCCAATGCGATCTCCGGCATCACCATTGTAGGGGCTTTGATCTCCGCTGCCTTGAGCGTTTCAGTAGATCCCAGTCATGTCATCATGGGATTCTCCCTTACCAATATACTGGGCTTCTTTGCGGTGATTTTTGCTACGATCAATGTGGTGGGTGGATTTATGGTGACCCACCGGATGTTGGAAATGTTCAAGAGAAAGGATTAAGCCATGGCTGAACACAGTTTGAATAACCTGATTAATGTTGCCTACCTGGTTGCCTCGGTGCTGTTCATCCTCGGCCTGAAAGGCTTAACCCACCCTCGTACTGCCGTGCGCGGCAACCTGCTTGGCGCACTGGGTATGTTTGTGGCGATCGTGGCAACCCTGTTCTACAAAGAAGTGGTTAGTTTCGAATTAATCATCGTCGGGGTGATTGTCGGCGGGCTGATCGGCGCTGTCTTTGCCATTAAGATCGAGATGACCGCCATGCCCCAAATGGTGGCGCTCTTTAATGGTTTTGGCGGGGCGGCCTCCGTGTTTGTGGCCGGCGCAGAACTGGTCAAAACCGATGATCCGGTCACCATGGGAATGCAGGCCTTAATTGCCATTGCGATTTCCGGTATTATCGGCGCCGTGACTTTCTGGGGCAGCATGGTTGCTTTCGGTAAGTTGCAGGGTGTGGTTGTTCCGGACCACCCGGTGCGCTATCCCGGGGAACAGATTGTCAAAGTGATCTTGCTCTTAGCCTCGATCGCTCTCAGTGTGCTGCTGGTAATGGAACCGACCCATGCCGATTATTACTGGTATATTACTATCATTGCCTCGGTTCTGGGAATTCTGCTGGTGATCGCCATCGGCGGGGCGGACATGCCCGTAGTGATTGCCTTACTGAACTCATACTCCGGTTTAGCCGCGGCCGCCACCGGTTTCGTGCTGAACAATAATGTTCTGATCATTGCCGGCTCGCTGGTGGGGGCCTCCGGTCTTATCCTGACCAACATTATGTGCGTGGCCATGAACCGCTCCCTGGCCAATGTGCTCTTTGGCGGCTTTGGAGAAATTCAGGAGACAGCCAGCTCGGATGACGTCTATGGCGGCAAAGTAAAGTCCACCTCGGCCGAAGAATTGGCCATGCTGATGGACGGTATTCAGCGGGTGGTGATTGTGCCGGGTTACGGGATGGCTGTGGCCCAGGCCCAGCACGCCGTGCGCGATCTTTATAACCTGCTGGAATCCCGGGGCGTCAACGTGGAATTTGCGATCCACCCCGTGGCAGGACGGATGCCCGGGCACATGAATGTGCTCCTGGCGGAAGCGGACATCCCCTACGATAAACTGATCGAAATGGATGATATCAATTCCACTATGGATACCGTGGATGTTGCGATTGTTCTGGGCGCCAATGACGTGGTCAATCCGGTTGCCCGCACCGATCCCAACAGCCCCATTGCCGGCATGCCCATTATCGATGTGGATAAGGCCCGCACCGTAGTTATTATTAAACGGAGCTTGAGCCCCGGTTTTGCCGGTATTCCCAACCCGCTTTTTGCGGCGGATAATGCCCTGATGTTCTTTGGCGACGGCAAAAAAGCCATTCAGCAATTAATCTCAGCGCTCAAAGAAGGCTAAATACCAGACCTTCTCTGTTTGGAACGGCTGTCCGATTTCGGGCAGCCGTTCTTTTTTGTACTTTTTTGATATGAATTCCGGCGTTTCAGATTGTCCCGGCTTGCTTAACATATTTCCACACCGTTTCCAGTCGCGCCGCATCGCAAAACTGTCTTGCCGCCCGCTTTATCCCACAAACTGCCCGGGCCCCGGGGTTATCGTGTTGATGTGTCAGCAAGCCGGCGGCAGCCGTTCTTTTGGAATCCGTTGACTGCCTCAAGGCAATATCGGTGCAGTCCGGGCAAACAGGCGGTTCTGCAACAGGGCGGCGGTAAATAGGAGAAAATTGGCTTAAAAAAAATCTGCGTGTTTGTATTTCAAATCTCCATTGTTATATTATCCCCTCATTTTTTGTGAAGAAAGTATTTATTTGCGAAAGAACATCACATCATAATAGATGAAAAATCGCTTGACTGTATCATAAGACGTGCTTATTCTTTGGCGTTTTTTTCTCAAGAGGGGCGGGTATCTAAAGCCGGTTGAGAGTTGCTCCGATATCCTCCTCAAACTATCGGTTGAATTTTATTAGCAAAATCGTTTAAAACGAAGGAGAAGGTTCATGGACTTTCTGGATGCGCTCATTTCTCCTCCTCGCGCGGATCATATCCTGGTGGTCAGATATATTATTATCGGGGTTTCGTTAATCTTCGTTCCATATATCAGCGTATTATTTGGATCGACGCTCTTTTCGCTGGGATTCAGTGTCCGCGGCCAACGCGAGAGAAACCCGCTCTTTTTACAGCTTTCGGAAGATTTAGCCGATATGTTCCTGGGAAGAATAAGCGTCGCGTTCCTTTTAGCGGTGCTGCCGGTGATTACCATCGGGATCTGCTTTTCCCAGCTCCTCTACGGAACCGGGATGAAGATGACCCAGTATTTTTTCATCATCACCATTCTTACCCTGCTGGGGGTAATCTTCTCGGAAATCTTTAAAAGGAGTTTTGCCAAAAGAGAGACCTCCCCTTTTATGCATTACCTCTTTGGATTGTTAACCTTAGGCGCTTTGCAAGGCGCTATTTTCGGCTATGTAAGCACCCTGGGAGTTTTAATCTACCCGGAAAACTGGCAATACCTGACCGGCCTGTTTCCGCTGCCGGTCGAGTGGGGAATGATTGCCCAGCTCAATCAGTTTATGACGTTGGCGCTGGCGTTTACCGGTGTAGCCATCGTTTTTTTTCTGCTCAAATGGATGGGCGGCCTGGAAGACCGCAGCCCGGAATACCGCGATTATGTGCGCAAATTCGGCGGCGGCGTTGCCCTGGGCTTTACCATCGTCCAGGCCCTGATGATGCTCTGGAACCTGTCCATGCTACCCAACATAGCGAAATCCCACAGCGTTTATCGCATTGCTTTGTTGGCCTTGTTGGCCGGGCTGGCAGTCAGCTACTATCTCTACCTGCTCCTTCGGGATAAAAAAGATTCCTACAGCAGTCGCGCTTTTGTCTTCTCCCTGGCCCTGTTTTTGATTGTCTTCGTCGATGAGAACTCGGCCCGGAACAATTCCATGATCTACCAGAACTATGCCCTGGAAAGCATTGCCCTGGAAAACGAGATCGAGCTGGAAAATGCCCGGGCGGCGCTGAGCGGCGCAGTGGCCAGTATCGAACTGGGAGAGGAGATTTTCAACGCCAAGTGCGTCGCCTGCCACCGCTTTGATCAAAAAATCGTCGGCCCTGCCTATGTCGACGTGCTGCCCAAATACGAAGGGGATATCGAGAAGCTGAAAGGCTTTATCTCCAATCCCGTCAAAGTAAATCCCGATTTTATTCAGATGCCCAACCAGGGCCTCAAGCCGCATGAAGCCGAATCGGCGGCCATGTTCTTACTGCAAAAATACGAAGAGTTTAAACAACAACAAAAATAGCATTCTGCAAGAAATGCACGCTATAAATTAATGGGAGACAGGAATGCGAATCGTCGTGCCAATACTACTTATCGCGCTCTTTGGCGTCTTTTCCCTGGCGGTGATGGGGATGGAAGCATTCTGGGAAACCTGGCGTAAGCCGGACCCGCAACCAATTGCTTTTCCGCACGATCTCCATGCCGGTAAAGGGTTTACGAAGTTAAGCAACGGGGAAGTGGTTGCCAAACTCGGTATGGAATGTATCCAGTGCCATGTCTATGTAAATGTATCCAAGCAGGCCACCGTTCCGGCGGTGTCTATTTGCAAAGATTGCCATCAAAAACTCCCGGTTCGCACCGAAGAACAGCAAAAGCTGAAAGACTATCTCGACCGGAACGAAGCGATGATCTGGCAGAAAATTCACAGTGTGCCTCCCCATGTGTTTTTCTCGCACAAGCGGCATATTAAAAAAGGTATTGATTGCGCCGTCTGTCACGGCGATATGACGGTGGTAAAAACGGTGACTCAAGTACGCACGTTGCAAATGGGTTTTTGTGTGTCTTGCCATGTCAAGAATGAGGCCCCACGCGATTGCTGGACCTGTCATAAATAAGATTGAGCAACGGAGGAATTCCATGAATAGAAGAGATTTCCTGAAGTTTATGGGTGCGGCTTCCAGCGCGACTGTGCTCTCCTCGTGCGGGGTGGAAAAAAGCACCGAAAAACTTATTCCTTTGCTGGTGCCGGCAGAGGAAGGATATATTCCCGGCGAAGCCATGTTCCAGAGTTCTACCTGTACAGAGTGTCCTGCTTCCTGCGGCCTCTCGGTAAAAATTATGGAATATAACCCGATCAAACTGGAAGGATTGGATAGCCATCCCTTGAACCGGGGCCGGTTATGTATGCGCGGCCAGGCTTCGCTGATGCGCCTTTATCATCCCCAGCGCATCAAAGCCCCGCTGGTTCCCCAGACGTATTCGTTAGAATTAGATAAAATGACCGGCGAGCCGTTCCGGAGCATTACCTGGGAAGACGCTTTTAAGATGATTGCCGAGCAGCTTCAAAAAGCCTCCCGGGAAGGCCGGAAAAATGTCTATTTATCCGCACGAACCACCGGCTCTTTAAACGATTTTATCGACCGCTTTTGCCGGAACACCGGGGTCGAGCGGTTGCCGGAGTTCGAGGTGTTCTCTTACGCCAACCTGCGTATGGCTTATCAAAATCTGTTTGGCCAGAACAATTTACCGGCCTATCAAATTGAGAAATCCGATTTCCTGCTGACCATCGGCGCGGATATTGTCGAGACATTTGTCAGCCCGGTCAGCCAGGCCATGCAGCTTCAAAAAGCCCGTGAAAACGGGCACTTTCAATGGGTTCACTGTGAGCCGCACGCTTCTTTGACCGGCTACCAGGCCAATCAGCGCTTAGTGGTAAAGCCGGGTAGCGAACCGGCCTTGCTGCTCTACCTGCTGAATTACCTGCATACCAGTAAACTGGCTAAAAACAAGCTTTCCGAAGCCGTGCGCAGCAACCTGCCCACAGCAACCCTGGCGGAGACGTCCCGCACCACCGGCCTTTCCGAGGCGCACCTGAACGAACTGGCCCAAAAATTTGCCGAAGCGCAGCATCCGCTGCTGATTGTCGGCGGCGTTTCCACCGCCCAGGAAAACGGCCTGGAAACCGCCCTGCTGGGCGGCCTGATTCAGTGGCTGACCGGCATGATCGGCCAAACCGTTGATTTTGATCACGGCTATGATTATGAGCGCGTGGGCAGTTTGAAGGATATGGAAGCCTTCTCGCAAATGCTGGGCAACGATTCGGTGGGCGTGGCAATGCTGAGCCGCATTGACCCGGCCATGAAAGCAATGCCGGAAAGTTTACAGCTCCCCGAAAATTTTCGGAAAGCCTCTTTCCGGGTGGCAATTACGGACATCCTTCCGGAAGACCGGGAAACGCGCGACGCTTTTGCCAAGATGTTTGATCTCATCCTACCGCTTTCCCATACGCTGGAAAGCTGGGGAGACGCTGAGCCGCAAAGGGGCGTCCTGAACCTGTATAAACCGGCCTTGCGGGAAACTATTTTTGATAGCCGCAGCGAGGGCGATATCCTTCTGGGCGTCGAACAAGCGGCCGCCGGAAAAGCAGGCGACGCCAGCTACCGGGAGTGGCTGCAGGCCCGCTGGGCTAAAACATTCGGCGGCGATCAAGTAGAAGCATTGCTCGAACAGGGCTTTGCCGACACGGCCCGGCGCCCCAAACGCCTCTCCTTAAACAGCCGCAAACTTACTGCGCTGCTGCGTCAAGCCTCTTTTGATACGCCGCAGCTTGCCTCGGTATTGTATATCGCCCCCTCGGTGCGCAAGTACGACGGCCGCAGCGAAGATATTAAACTGCTTAGCGAAGTGCCGGACCCCATTACCACCATCAGCTATGGTCATTGGGTCTCCATGTCGGAAGCGCGCGCCGAAGAGCTCAATCTCACGAATAAATCGCTGGTCCATAAGGGCCGGGATGAAGTGGAAGTTGCCGCGGGTAGCGCAACGGTTCGCCTGGCGGCCATGGTGCAGCCGGGTCTGGCAAAAGAAGTCGTTGTCATCCAGATTGAACAGGCGCCGGCATCCCTGCTGAAAGCCGATCCCCGCAGCGGTGAATATTTAAGCCGTATTGACGGGGTGGAGTTAAGCAAAACCGGGCGCACCCGTCCCCTGGCGATTATGGCCGGGGCGATGGAGCAGGGAAAACGCAACATTGTGCGGGAAGACCATAAACACGAAATCCCCTGGCTGAAGGGCGACGAAACGCTCTATCCTGACCCCGCCGGCCGCTATACGGATTATCGCTGGGCGATTTCGATAGACATGGAAAGCTGCATTGGCTGCGCCGCCTGTGTGGCCGCCTGCTACATGGAAAACAATATCCCCTGCGTTGGGGAAACCGAAAATATCCGCGGGCGCGAAATGGCCTGGATTCGGGTAGAACCGTTCTACCACGATGACGGCGCCATGGACAGCCTGGTGATGATGTGCCAGCAGTGCGATTTTGCCCCCTGTGAAAATGTTTGCCCGGTCTACGCAACCTATCACAACGATGAAGGCCTTAACGTGATGGTCTACAACCGCTGTGTGGGCACCCGTTATTGCCACAATAACTGCCCCTATAAAGTGCGGCGCTTTAATTGGTGGGATTGGACCGACCGGGGCGCCTGGCAAGAGCCGATGACCCGTATGCTGAACCCGGATATCTGGGTGCGCCCCAAAGGAGTGATGGAAAAATGTACCTTCTGCGTTCAGCGGATACGTAAAGCTAAAGATGTTGCTAAAGATGAAAATCGCAAAGTGCGAGACGGTGAAGTCATTCCGGCCTGCGCTCAGACCTGCCCGACCGGCGCCATTACGTTCGGAAATTTCCTGGATGAAAACTCTCAGGTATATCAAAAGGCCCAGTCTGAGCGGAAATACCGGGTGCTGGAAGTGCTGGGAACCGGTCCCGCCATTCACTACTTGCGCAAGGAGGAACAAGCATGAGTATTCGAGCGACTGATGCGCTTGATTCCCACGGACACGCTCACCCGAAGCCCGAGAACGTTCTTGCTATCAAGAACAAAATAGAGGAAGATATTTACGTTTCCATCCGCAAACCCAAACCGCTTTTCTGGGTGGCGATGGCAATCTCTCTGACCTGCGTCGGGATTGGCGGATTTAGCTGGGCGACCCAGATCATCAACGGCCTGGGAGAAGCCGGGATTATGAACCCGGTGGGTTGGGGCGTCTATATTACCGACTTCGTCTTCTGGGTCGGTATTGCCCACTCCGGCACCTTGATATCGGCAATTCTGTTTCTGTTCCGGGCCCGTTTCCGGAGCAAGTTTAATCGCGCAGCCGAGGCGATGACCGTATTTGCCGTACTAACCGCCGGGCTGTTCCCGCTGATCCACCTGGGCCGGGTTTGGTTTGCCTACTGGCTGTTCCCTTATCCCAATCAGCGTTTGCTCTGGGTCAACTTTAAATCTCCCCTGATCTGGGACGTCTTCGCGGTAAGCACCTATTTAACCGTCAGTGTGGTTTTCTGGTACATTGGTTTAGTGCCGGACCTGGCAATTGCCCGGAGGATGAAAAAGAATAAAGTGGGCAAAGTGCTTTACGGAATCTTCTCGGGCGGATTTACCGGTTCGTTCCGGGAATGGCATAACTACACCCAGCTTTACAAATTTATGGCCGCCCTGGCCGCTCCGCTGGTGCTTTCGGTGCACTCGGTGGTATCCTGGGACTTTGCCATGGGCGTGGTGTACGGCTGGCACACCACTATCTTTGCCCCCTACTTTGTCGCCGGGGCAATCTTTTCCGGCTGCGCCATGGTGATTACCCTGATGGTGCCCATGCGTAGAATGTACGGGCTGGAAGAATACATCACCGTGGATGACTTCGAGAAACTGGCCAAACTGCTCATGTTTACCGGCCTGATTGTCTCCTACGCCTACATTGTAGAGCTGGCCCTGGCCGTATATTCCGGCAATGTGTTCGAGTATGAACAGTTTATGTATCGCCTGACCGGCGACTATGCCTGGGCCTATTGGACGATGATCATCTGCAATGTGGTCTCACCGCTGACCCTGTTTGTGCGCAAGCTGAGGCGCAGCCTGCTTTACCTGTTTATCCTTTCCATTCCCATCAATATTGGGATGTGGTTCGAGCGCTTTAACATTATTGTCATTTCTTTAGCCCAGGACTTTGATCCCTATTCCTTCGGTTTATATACTCCGACATGGATCGAATGGGGAATTACCCTGGGCAGTTTCGGATGGTTCTTTACCTACTACCTGGGATTTACCAGAACCTTACCGGTGCTTTCTGTAAGCGAATTGAAGGAGGAGGTAGAGTAATGGAATATCAATTTGAAGACAAAGCCGGCTTCATGGCCAAATTAAAAGAACTTTTTGAGTCCGGTTACTCGTACGAGCAAATGCAGATTTACATGCCTAATGGGGATCACGATGTTGAACACCTGATCGAGAAATATCATAAACCCAGCCCGCTGAAGTATTTTACCCTGGCCGGCGGTTTAACCGGCTGTATAACCGGCTACTTATTTACCACGTATACTGCATATCACTGGCCGCTGATAACGGGGGGAAAGCCTCTTTTCTCTTTCGCACCCTACACGATAATCGCCTTCGAGCTAACCATTCTGTTTGGCGCGCTTTTTTCCTTTGCCGGGATTATGATCCTGGGGAAATTACCCAAAGTTTCCAAAATGTTGACTCCTATAGACCACGGAAACTATTTCGTGATTAAAATTGATGAAGAGGAAAAATAATGTTCAAAATGAATTTACAGACACTGATTGGATTTGTGATTGGCCTGGTGGTTGTAGCTGCATGTGAATTCATCTTTGAAGGCGGTTCACTTCTCTACAGCATGCTCTTCTTTGTGACCCTGGCCCAGGGGCCGATCACGATTCTTGCCGCAACAGAAATTGTGCAATCCGATTGGGCAAAACCCTATAAAAAGTATTTGCTCTCTGTCCGGCATATGAACTTTTTTCTGGCGCTGCTTTTCGTGGTCTTTATCCTGGCCGGAAAACTGAATTTGTACGATTGGGCTCATCATCCCAACGCCTGGCTGAATAGTGACTTTTTTGCTATCCGGAATGTGGTCTTGCTGCTTTTAGCCTGGGTGGTTGCCAATAAATACGCCAAAGAGTCGTTGAACGAGAGCAAAACCAAAACCATGTGGTCGCTCTTCTGGATATTTACCTTTGTTCTCTGCCAAACTATTGTGGCTTTTGATTGGATTATGTCGCTGGAATATCCCTGGATCAGCACCTTGTTCGGAATATATACTTTTGTAGAAGCCTTCTATGCCGGACTGGGGTTAGCCGCCTTTTTTACCTATTTCAAATACATGCAAATGACCGAGTCTTTCGGGGAAACGCGGGTGCAGAAAAGTCAGATGGATATGATGACGCTTATGTTCGGCTTCAGCATTTTCTGGGCCTACCAGTTCTTCTCTCAATATATTGTGATCTGGTATGGCAATATTCCCGAGGAAGTGGCCTTCCTGTCCAGTCGCCTGGAAACCTTCGGGAACACTCTTTACCTGGTGCCGTTCATCCTGTTTTTTATTCCGTTCTGGAGCTTGCTTTCCCGCAAAGTCAAGGGAAACCCCCGGGCGGTTATGGTTATTGCCGCAGTGATCTGGGCCGGCTTACTGCTGGAGCGATTCTTTTACCTTCGCCCGCACATGACCTTGAATCCCCTGATTACCGTTGTAGAATTTCTGGCAATCGGCGTGGTCTTCTTAGTGGTGATGCGCAACGGCGTTTCCGGGGAGACTGCCCAGGCCTGACCATAAGTCTCCAATTTGAGTATAAGACAATCAGCCCGGTTGATGTGCACCTCAACCGGGTATTTTTCTGCTATAAAGCCCGCTTTCGCCGCCAATTGTTGCCTTGTTCGGCCCCGGTCATGCTCCCCTGTTTTTTTAAAAATTCGGTTAGATGTAAAAAAAACTTGCACATATCCCCCGGGTCGTCTATTTTAAAACAATAAAGATACACCTGTTCGTTACTCTCTTTCCGACGATCAACACTGTTAAAACTTTTTAAACGCGAATCGTGAACCTTAAAAACGGATACCGGCGAAACACACTCGCCTGAACAGGGTGGAAAATAGATGTGTGCCTTTTACACATTTGCCTTCTGCCCCCAAGGCAATGTTTATGGGCGGTACATCCCTTTTTAAATCGTGACCCATTTTTTTAAAGCAAAACCATCGGAGGTCTATTATGAAGATTAAAGATATCTTATCGGTCAAGGGAGACAAAATTTATTCCGTAAAGGAATCCGCGGTGCTCCACGATGTGATTAAAATTTTAGTGGAAGAGAACATCGGGGCGGTGATCGTTCGGAATGAAAAGGGCGAAGTCTGCGGGATTATCAGCGAACGCGATATTTTGCGCGAAGGATATAAAAACTGCGATAAGCTCAAAGAGCTGACGGTCGGCAGTGTGATGACCCGGGATCTGATTGTCGGCGAGCCGGAGGATACGGTGACTTATGTGGAGCAGATCATGATTCAGAACGGTATTCGACATCTGCCGATTATCTCCGAACGTCGGCTGGTCGGGGTTGTCTCCATGCGTGATATTGTCCGGGCGATCAAAAAAACGTAACCGTGGAAAATCGGTATTTGTACGAATACATTGAAGGGAAATATCCGGCGTAAACGGACAACGGGCAATTCGGTGTTTAAATGTTGCCGCCGGCCCCGGAAGTATTAAAAAACTGTTCTGCTGTAGCCCCTTTGGAGGACTCAACCGGCAATCTTTTGTCGATTGAGGCTCCCCAAAGGGCTACCTGTCATTTCGAACAAAAAGAGAAACCTGAAGCGTTCGGAGTGACTTGGCCTTCAGACTCAAAACTCAAAACTCATAATTCAAAACTCAAAACTCACAATTCAAAACTCAAAATTCTGATAGACAACCTTCCCATCAATAATCGTATACAAAATTTCTGTATTAAGAATTTCTTCTTCGGGAATGGTCATGATGTCCTTTGAGAACACCGTGAAATCGGCCAGTTTCCCCACTTCAATCGAGCCCAGCGTTGTTTCCTCGAAGCCGGCGTAAGCCCCATCCAGGGTATAGGAGCGCAGGGCCTGCTCCCGGCTCATTTTCTGATCCGCCTCGTACCCCCCGGGCGGCTGGCCTTGCAGCGTTTTACGGGCGACTGAAGCATAAAAACAGGCTAACGGATTAATCGGCTCCACCGGTGTATCGGTCCCATTGGCGATGCGGGCCCCGCTTTGGAGCAGTTTCTGCCACACATAGGCCCCTTCCTCGATGCGCTCCCTGCCCAGCCGGTTGATGGCCCAGGGGCGGTCGGAGGACATGTGGATGGCCTGCATGGCCGGTATGACCCCCAGTTGGGCAAAGCGAGGAATATCCTGTTTGCTGAGATGCTGGGCGTGCTCAATCCGGAAACGATGGTCTTTGGCCAGTTCCGGCGTTTCGGCAAAGATACGTTCATAGGCGTTCAGAACCTCGCGGTTGGCGCGGTCGCCGATGGCGTGGGTGCATACCTGGAAACCGTGTTTCAGCGCCTCTTTGGCGATGGCATAAATCGTATCCGGCGGGGTGATGGAATTGCCGCTGTGCCCGGGGCGATCCGAGTAAGGTTCCAGCAGCCAGGCCCCTCGCGACCCCAGGGCGCCGTCAGCATAGAGTTTGATTGCACGAATGGTCAGATGCTGGTTGCCGGAACCAATCTCCGGCCTGCGTTGGAACCAATCCCGCAGCAGCGCCCGGTCCGAACCGCTTAGCATTACATAAAGCCGGATGGTCAGCCCATCATTTTCCAAAAACTGCCGGTAGGTTCGGATGGCAGCCTGGTCCGCCCCGGCGTCCCGGAACGAGGTAATCCCATTGCGCAGGCACTCCTCGATAGCCAGCTTCAGGGCCCGGCGGTTGCTCTCCGGGGTGGATTGGGGAATGTGCCGGGCAATTAGCTGCATGGCCGCTTCGGTAAAAATGCCGGTGGGATTTCCCTGCGCGTCTTTGATGATCTCGCCATCTTCGCTAATCTCACTGGCGGAGGTAATCCCGGCAATCTCCATGGCTTTGGCGTTGGCAATGGCGGCGTGTCCGCTGGCGTGGCGCAGAAAAACCGGGTTATCCGGCGATACGGCGCTGAGCGCCTGGTGGGTTTGAAAACCCCTGACCATCGGTTTCGGTTTGGGATTCCATTTGCTCTGGTGCCAGCCGCGTCCTAAAATCCACTCTCCCGGGGATATTTTGGAGGCCGCCTCCGCGACCATGTCAATCATCTCCTGGTACGAGCGGGCGCCGCTCAAATCCAGTTGCATTTTGGCGTATCCCATCCCCAACAAATGGCCGTGACTTTCGATCAGTCCCGGGGTCATGGTTGCTCCCTGCAAGTCTAACAGCCGGGTGGATTGGCCCCGGTAGGCCTGCAATTCTTGTTCTGCGCCCAGGGCAATAATTTTACCATTTTTTACCGCCACGGCTTCCACCCGGGGGCGCCGGGCGTCCAGGGTGTAAATGGCGCCGTTGTAGATCAGTAAATCGGCTTTCGGCTGCGATTGGCAACCCCACAAATTGGTCAGCACAAATAAAGACAGGAGGGTGATGCTCATCTGTTTCATAATTACGATTCCTTTTTAATCGGTTCGGAAATCACCGGGTTGATGTCGATGTTGCCGTATTTAAAGCGCCGGTCTAAAAAAAGCGCTGTGAGGATGACCGCGCCGCCGCACAGCAGCCGCAGCAGGTCGGTTTGTTCGCCGAAGAACAGCAGCGATACCGCCACCGCCAGGGGCGCTTTAAGATTGTTCATAATCGCCAGGGTTCCGGCGCGGACCATGCGCGCGCCGGCGTTCCAGAGAAAAAAGCAAATTCCCGAGGCCAGCACCCCCAGGTAGAGCAGGGTGTAGAATTGGCCGGCGGTGAGTGAGACGGTCAGCCCTTCTGCGGTCGCCGCCCAGCCCAGCCCGGCCAGGCCCGCCCCGCCCAGGTAGAGCCAGGCAAAGGTGTGCACATCTTTTATCCCAGGATGGGAGGCCATCACCCGGCGGTAAAATACCTGCCC